>CAKZYI010000834.1 GCA_937884735.1 uncultured Pleurocapsa sp. | reverse complement strand
AATAGCCACAAAGGATATTGTTCTCCTAAAGGCGCATCAACAACATCTAAACCGCCAGTTTTGTTCACACCTTCAATCGAAAAACTGCCCAAATAACGATTGTTGCCGCGCCTATCATAAATAGCAAAAGTACTGTCTCCTTGACTCGAAACCATGAGATATCCATTACCATTGCCCTCGTAGTAGATAGTTAAACCTTCAATATCTGCCCTCAGAGGAGAATCTTGTTGATAGTCTTTTACCTTATCAACTAAGGTTAACTTGCGATCGCTATTGGGATTAGCCTGGGTTTTCCAAATGCCAAAATTTTCTTGTGCGAGATAAAGCATTTCTGTTTCATTATCCACAACCATTCCTTCGACTAAAGCATCTTCTATTTCTAGCCCTGGAGGAATAGGTACTTCAAAAATACTAATAATCTCTGCATTTACCGTAAATTCATCAGCAGCACCAATTTCTGGCTTTAACTCTAGTTGGGCGATTTTGTTTCCATCGGATTGGGAAACAAAAACATAGCTCTTATCATCTGCAACACTAGTATAAGCAGCCAAGCCATATGCTGTTGCTTCTCCATCGTCCACGCCAAAAATGGACGTAGGAATATTTGCCGAAGTAACATCTCGTAAAAAGGAATTAGAATTGCTCTTTGCACCCAAGTTTCTTTCCCCAGTCAACCCGCCACCGTTGGGGTTTATGCCGAATATAGCTATGGTATCGTTTTTCCGATCAGAAGCGATCGCCAAATCAATTGTACTTACTTCTCCTGCTATCTGAGATGGAGACTCAACTCCATAAGCAATATCAACATTGTTATAGCGAATATTCTTGGGAGTAATGCTTTGAATTTCTTTCCCAGTTAAATCATAAACTCCCAACCCGCCTTTTTTAAAAGCTGCGATCGCAAAACTTGAATCTAGATTTTCTGGATGAACATAAATAGCCATATCGTCTGCATCCGCATTCTTTGCTGGATTTTCAGCAATGGTTTCTGTAACAGGAGAAATAATTGGAATTGTTTGAGAGTTGACTGTCGATGCTGATAAAGCCCGAACAACAAGAAGATTTAAAATATAGAAAATCATAATTCTTGATTTATAAAACAGTACTGCTTATCAAAGTGTAAATACGGCAAAAAGTTTTAAAATAACGGTAATAGTGACGAATAGCGATTTATTAATTGATAATTCATCATTTAAAGGCAAAAATTAAAGTCTCAGAATACAATAAGATGCCAAGAATTATATTTTAGCTATTATACGAAGTTCTATCTTTATGGAATTTGAACCCAACAATACCATCTACAATGCGATCAACACTAATATAAGCTACGCCCTGTGCGACTTTTAAAAGTCCCAGCCCCCTCTAATCTCCCCCAAGCTTGGGGGAGACCACTTGTTCCCTACCCAAAATTGAGGATGGTTAGAGGTGCGACCCTGCACCACCTGCGGGCGCGCCCTCAACAGTTTACTCAACGGGTCATACAAAGGCACGAAATTGCAAAGCATTTTCAGTCGTCTAGGCGACGATCTGGGCATTCGCTTTGTGCCGCATGTGCCGCAACGAAGCCAACCCGTTAGGGGGGTTCGCCGTTCGGAGAAAGTCGGAACTCTCCAAGGTTCGGCTTCCGCCACAAAACTTTTGTTCTGGGAGAATCGGAGATTCTCGATTGTCGAAGTTATGTAGGAACTTGTCTAGCAAAGTAACGCGCACCTTCGCAGGGGCAATGGATTTAGACTAATAATGATGATTGTTTTGCCAGCAATGAAACTTCTAGTATAGATTCTCTAATTGAATTTACGGCTCAAATTGATGGAGAATATTATGTAGGAGTCAGTAGTTTTCCTAATTTTGAGTACGATCCTTTTAATGGTAGTACCAACTTTAGTAATGATATTGGCTGCAGTCTAACTATTAGTATTGCTGAATAATTACTGATTATTAATCCTCAATCAATGATAAACAAAACCATTATCGTCTCTGCATCCCAAATGCAGCAAATAGAAGAACAAATCTTTGCTGCGGGAATGCCTATCGCGGCATTAATGGAGAAAGCAGCAATACTTTGTAGCGATCGCATTTCTGCTTTATATCCCAAGTCTACATTTGCTTCTGTGGGCATTTTAGTTGGGCCAGGGCATAATGGCGGAGATGCTTTGGTAATAGCTCGTCAGCTACATTTGGCTGGATACCAGGTAAAAATATTTCGTCCTTTCTTCAAGCTAAAATCTCTAACGGCGCAGCACTCTAACTATGCAACCAGTTTGGGAATTGCTTTTTACGAGAAAATTGAACCTTTACAAGAGTGTCAATTATTAATTGATGGCTTGTTTGGTTTTGGCTTGACTCGCCATTTACCCGATAACATCCTCGTAGTCATTAATTTAGTCATC
>CAKZYI010000833.1 GCA_937884735.1 uncultured Pleurocapsa sp. | reverse complement strand
ATCATGCTCAATGATGGAAATTTTGGCTGTTGTCCCCACTACCTGTAATGGCTGCTCTAAATTATCCCAAACAAAAGCCGTCCTCAAAATTGAATGTCGATTTACTAATTGCTGCCAACTCCTAGCAAAAGCAGGAATATCTATGTGACCATGCAGCTCGAAGGAAGTTTGAATGATGTATGCTCCCGAATCAGGCTCTAGCAGGCTGTGGAACAACATTCCCTGCTGCATTGGAGATAGGGGATAAATATCTTGAATTTTTTTCTGAGCCATTACCGAAACTTTATTGGCAGTTAATTGCAATTTATTATCATCTAAGTTTATACTAAAGCGACAAAGATAAATTTAAATATAAGTTGAAAAGTTTAGCTAGCGTTTAAGTCTTTTGACAGTGAAAGCGTAATTTAATAGGTATGAAATCACAGCATATTTGTGCTCTACCTGACATATTTAAAAACAAAAGAGAATAATTCTCAAATATAAAATTTAGATAAATTTTCAGGATTAATGAAACCCAAAGAATCAAATCTAAACAAGTTTCAAATAATTGAAATTGCCCGAACTGAATCCTGGTCTGCATATCGCCGTTTCCAAGATTTATCAATACAGTCTTCGATTTCGACGGGACAACCTTTAAGAGTCGAGATTAAAGATCCTCAGACAGCAGTTCAAGTGTGGAGCGTTATTAAGCAAGTTACGGGTTCGCGATCGGAGTTAATTGATTGGTTAGAAGATTGCTGGGAAATGCCAATTAGAAATTACCAGTAGACAGCTATAGATTGAATTCTTTTTTTATCTTTACTAATTCCGATCCAGAATAATATTTTGATTTTAATCATCCATGATTTTGTATGACCCATTCGGTCGTTTACCCTACAATCGTTGTTGGTTTTTGACGTATATGCGATCGCCATAATTATTTTTATTTAACTTCATCATAGAAACAATCATCACGCCAATTACGGGGATTGTTAATTATGTATTCTGTAATTCGTAAATAAGACTGTTCGTCTCGAATAATATGGTCGTGAAATCGAGATTGCCAATAAAAATTAAATCCTAATCGCCGTGCGTGTTTCGTTACTGCCGATTTATATCCCCCAACGATTGATGAAATGGTATTTTTGCCCTGATTTTGAAATTGATCGCGTCCTACAGGATTCGTGTTTTTATTTGTTGTATTGGTTGCGTTATTTATCGTAGAGACAAGCGGTGCGACCCCGCGTTATGCTTGCGGTATCCTTTAGGACGCCGACAGGCGCAAGACAAAGGCGATTCGGTTCGCCGCATGTACGCGCACCAAGAGAGGCATGCCTTGTCTCTACCAGAATCATTGGAATTATCCAAAATTAAAATCCCATGAACGTGGTTGGGCATCACCACAAATTCTCCCAATTCTATATTTTTGGCATGATTTTTAATTTCGTACCACAATACATTGGCAATGGTTCCAACGTGGGATAAAATCATTTTGCCTTGCGTTATTTCTCCAAAAAATGATTGCGATCGCCAGTACAAATAGTAATAAAATATATTCCACTTGAGCTATAATCCCAAGACTGCAAACGAGCCGAAGCAATACGATATTTACCTTTAAATTTCTCTTTGTTCACTGCAAAATCTTCTTTTCTAGCTCCAAACTACTCTCCTCTTTAGTATAAAAAGCGATCGCACGCAGGACATATAACAAGGCAATACCAAAACTATTTAAAATAAGGTCGATAGCGGTTTATCGATCCAGCATTGCCTGTATTTCTGACTCGCTCATATTTTCTACCTCTGTTAGCAGTTTTTCGATCGCATCAGCATCATTGTCAATATCTTCTGTTAAATTATTATTTATTACTCCTGCAATTTTAGCTGCGGTAGGAGATTCAAATAGGAACTCACGCATGGAAACATCTACTTTAAATTCGTCTCGCAGTCTGGATACTATTTGAATAGCCAATAAGGAATGTCCGCCTAGTTCAAAGAAGTTGTCGTCTACGCCAATTTTATTAATACCTAATAACTCTTCCATTGCGGTAACTACTACTTTTTCTATATCGTTTCTCGGAGCAATATATTGTGCTGTTACCTGGGGTTTTTTCTGATTGCTTAAAGCACTGAGGCTAGTTTGAGCCTGAAGTTTATCTATTTCTATTAAAGACTTGGGTTTAATCCATTTATCTATTCTTGGCTGTAAGTCGGCAGGAGATACTATTGCTTGAGTAATGCCATTACTCAGAACTATTTTAGTTATGTCCCAGGCTTCGGCAGGGTGTATGGCTAAATCGACTAAATTTAAGCCTGTTTTTTCGGTTGATTCCTGTTGGTTATAGCCATCCCAATTGATACTAAACCAGGGCGTATTACCTTCAGCATTTTTGACTGTAGCAAAGGTATCCATAAAAATATTGGCAGCGGTATATGCCGTAAAGCCAACACCTCCCACGATCGAAGATAAAGAAGATTGTAATAAGAAAAAGTCTGGTTCGAGATTGCTAAAGATGCGATCAAGGGTAATTAAACCCCGTACTTTTCCCTGTAGCTGTTTATCTATTTCGGCTGGGGTCAAAGATTGTAGTGGACAGGCATAATCATCTCCCATTGTACCTGCATGAATTAAGCCATCTATTTTGCCAAATTTATCATTTGCATCAGCTACTAAAGATTCTATTGCAGCTTCATCTGTTAAACGAGCATCGATAAATATTATTTCTGTACCCGACTCGGATAGAGTTTGTAACTGTTGAATTAAATTACGTGCGGGACTATCTTGATTACTTTCTAACCATTGTTGCCAGTCTGCCTGTAATGGTAATCCCTTTCGTCCAATTAATACTAAATTTGCCTGATATTCCTCCGCTAAATATCGAGCGTACATTGAGCCCAATCCTTCGACTAAATCTCCTGCAATGAGATATGTACCCTGTTCTTTTAGAGGTAAAGACTTTTGCTGAGTGAGAGGCAAAGGAGTAATAACCTGCTGCCATTTATAGTTATGACGATAGGCGATCGCATTTTCTTGGGGAATGGTTAAAACGTCAGTAGCTAAGTTACTTAATACATTAGGCTTACTCAACTTATCTGTTTCTAAATCGATATTGTGGCAAATGATTTGCGGGAATTCTTGCGGAATAACTTTACAAACGCCCATCACCATTGCTTTATCAGGATCGAGGTTTTCTATTCCCGTTACCTCATGAACGTTGCTGGTAATTATCGAAAGCTGAATCGGCTTATTAAGATGTTTGGTTGTTAACGCTTGGGCAAGGTAAACAAGACTGTTAAACTCTTGCAGAGAATTATTATTAAATATCTCTATATCGGTAAGAGTCCACAGATAAATTATTTTTTGCGGCAGCTTATTATTATTTGCCAAATCATCGATTAAAGTCAGATAGTCATTATAACTGTGAGGATTTAATTTATAAGCTTTTTCGTGCTTACTAAACTGCGTCTCTGTAGATACGGTAATTACATTACAGCCTAACTCTTTTAATTTTGCTTTAAGTTCTTGAGAAAATAAATCGTAGCGAGCAAAAACTAAACAGTTGTACTTTTCTTTTACATTTATTTCTTTGTTTAATAAAGGCTGAAGGCGTTGCCAAGAGGGAATATAAAACCACTCTTTGATATCTGGCTTTTTGCTTTGTTTAACTGGTTTAGCTTCAAGGGTTGCAGTAATTGTAGAAGATGGGGTTGTAATGCGATCGATCCAGTAACGCTGTCTTTCGAATGGATACGTGGGTAAGGGAATACGGTAAGGAGTTTCGCTACTGTAATAATTATCCCAATTTATATCTACTCCTGCTTACCATTATTGCCCTAAAGTATTGAGGACAAATTTAGTATCGGCTATATTATCTTTTGGATGAGGTAAGGAAGTTAAGAAAGTTGTTTCCGAATTAGCCTGATGTTGTTTCGCTAATGTAGCAAGAGTTCTACCTCCGCCTATTTCTAATAAGACACTATTATGTGTTTGGAGAATTTCGCTAATTCCTGCACTAAAATTAACCGTTTGACGGATCTGTTTTGCCCAATATCGAGGATCGGTTGCTTCTGTATCGGTAATCCACGTACCAGTAACGTTAGAGATAAAAGGCAATTGCGGTGTCTGCAAGGGCGTATCGCGGAACGCCCCGACGGT
>CAKZYI010000832.1 GCA_937884735.1 uncultured Pleurocapsa sp. | reverse complement strand
AGAAGCTTGAACCGCGAAAAGTCTCAAACATATATACCCCTGCCACAAAGTTACCAGCTAGCAAAAAGGAGAAACTCAACACCATCAATAGAGATGCTACTACTTCGGTTAAGCGATTGTATTTAATGCGATAAAAGTCTGGGATGGTAATTAATCCCATACGGTTCATTGGTTTAGCGAAAAATAATCCTGCCAAGAATAAACATAGTGCTAATCCAATAGGTAATGATGCCCCAGCCCAAAAACCAAACTCGGCAACTAAGTCTGTATTGCCTAGAGTAGCATTGGAGTCTACCGATTGAGCCATCAGGGTTGCTGCTGCAAGAGGTAATATCAATCCTCGTCCTGCAACTAGATAGTTTTCACTATCTCCTTTTACTTGTTTGGCTGCCCACATACCAATTGCCAAGGTAGCAACCAAAAATATGATGATGCCCCAGAAAAGCAGTTTTTCTGTCATAATTTCCTTCCAATGTTTACTGTATGAACTTTGAAAAAATAAGCGTTCGCAGTTTTACCGAGAATTGTTCGCTCGTTCTTTTTCTCTGATAAAAACTCGTGCCCCTATTTTTTTTGCCCAACTACAGTTGATGCTCATGGCGATTTTGGGAATGTCGGTTTAAATACTTCTGAGTAGATCCACAATTTCATCTACCTGCTGATGAAAAACTGGTTGGCGTTTGATTTGATAATCGCGATCTCGCGGCAAATCTATGTTGCACTCCCGCTCGATTTTTCCTGGTCTAGCAGAAAGCACATATACTCTTTGGGAAAGAAAGACGGCTTCGCTGACATCATGAGTAATCATTAAAATTGTGCAGCTTGTTTTCTCCCAAACTTCCAAAAGAAACTGCTGCATATTTTCTTTGGTTTGAATATCTAATGCCCCAAAAGGTTCATCCATCAAAAGTATTTTGGGTTTAGTCGCCAAAGCACGGGCGATCGCTACCCGCTGCTTCATGCCTCCAGAAAGCTCTTTGGGTAAAGATTTGGCAAAACTAGCCAATCCCACTATAACGCGGTAATAAGAAGCTATTTCCCGCCTCTGGCGATCGCTTATTCCAGCAAGGCGCAGACCAAACTCGACATTTTTCTGTACGCTCATCCAAGGATAGAGGGTATATTTTTGAAACACCATACCTCGATCCGCACCAGGTTCGACCACTGGCTGGTAATCTACGGTTATTTGCCCAGAAGTAGGGAAATCTAAACCAGCAACCAGGCGTAATAGAGTCGATTTTCCCGAACCAGAAGCACCTACCACACATACAAACTCTCCAGCCTCGACGTGCATATTAATATTTTCGAGGGCGACAACATTTCCTTTTTTAGTCGAAAATTGTTTGTATACTTGCGAGATTTCTAAGTGCATTATTTGGCTATTAAATATTAATTTACAAAGCCCATTTACAGGTAAACCTAAGTAGCAAACGGAAAAATAGATCGATCGCAAAACCGATTAAACCCAAGACAATCAGACAAGCAAAAATCTCATCTGTTTTAAGAAACTTTTGCGCCAGTAAAATTCGTTTCCCCAAACCTTCTGTGGCGGCGAGTAATTCGGCTACAACAACTAAATTCCAAGAAGCTGCCATGTTGACACGAAAAGTATCGATGATGCGAGGCACGATATAAGGAGAAATTACTTGAGATAATACTTGCCAGCGATTTCCCCCCAGGGTATAGGTAGTTTCGATCAGATCTCGCGGTACGAATTTAACGCTGTCCATAATCATTAGAACGTTAAAGAATACTGTACCAATAAAAATCAAAGCGATTTTAGGTGCTTCATCGATACCCAAATAAATAATTAATAAAGGAATAAAAGCGGGTGCAGGCATATAGCGAACAATGCCAATTATTGGCTCAAACAAAGCTCTAATACTGGCAAAAGTCCCCATCATAATTCCCAAAGGAATCGCCACCATTGCTGAAAACAAAAATCCCAGACTAACTCTGGTAAAGCTAGAGCCTATATCTTTGCTTAGATATCCCTTCGACCACAAGTTTCCGAGGGCTTCAATCACATTTGTTGGGGACGGCAAAAATATCGAGTCAATTCCTGCATATTGGCTAATTAAAAACCACAGTAAAATCGGAAAAATTATTGACGTAGCAAATAATATCCAAGATAAAGATTGGGGAATATCTTCAGCAATACGCCAAAAAGAATTAGACTTTGAGCTAGATTTAGCCAGGCTAGATTCTAAGGATTTTGGTTGTTTTATATCGACCATTTTTAATTACTCAGTACGGACGTTTTATGAAACGTCCTCTACATTACTTATTACTCAACTTCCTCACTATATGCTTTGACAAAGCGATCGTCGAAAATCTTGGTTAAGTCTGGAGCTTCGGGGATAAAGCCTACATCCACCATAAAATTAGCCATTTTTGGCGCAGCAAAAGGCATATGTTTCATGCCATCTCCTTCACTAAAAGCCTCTAAATTTTCTTCAATCGTAAATATTTTGGTTCCTTCTTTAAATAGCTCTAATTCTTCTACCGTTACATACGCTCTTCCCGCCATAATTTCATCAGCTAAGGCTGGATTTTGCTCCATAA
>CAKZYI010000831.1 GCA_937884735.1 uncultured Pleurocapsa sp. | reverse complement strand
TGGATAATTACGATCTCACAATATTGGCTCATTATCCCAAAATAAATAGGACAGATATAATTCTGTCCTCAAATCAAAGTTAAAAGCTTTTTAAGAGATCGAGCAAACTAATAAAACAATTGCTCATACAGCAACAGTTTCATGTTTGAGGTCTTTAAATTTACCCAGAAGGCGATTTGCCCAATACTTAACATCGTAAGTACTTACAGTTTCATACATTTTTGCCATTCTTTCCTTCTGTTCTTCTTCAGGCATTACTAAAGCTTGTTCGATCGCTCGATCCATGCCATCAAGGGAGTATGGGTTAGTTAGAATTGCTTGGGGTAACTCCACTGCTGCACCAACAAACTCAGAAAGAACTAGTACTCCGTCTTCCCCTTCATGGGCTACTATATATTCTTTTGCTACCAAATTTAGACCATCCCTTAAAGGAGTAGTCCAACAAATATCAGCAGCTTTATAGTAGGCAATCAAATGAGGGATGGGTATAGGCTGAGTGAACAGTCTAATGGGCATCCAATCTAGTTTGCCGTAGCGACCATTAATTTGACCGACTAACTGTTCGATAGTGCTTTGAGCAGTTTTATAGACTCGCATACCTGGGGCTGACTGGACGCAAGTCATAACAAAACTTACCTTACCATGTAAATCGGGACGGCGTTCTAGCAAGCGACCGTATGCTGCTAATTTTTCTTCTTTACCTTTAACATAATCTACTCGTCCAGCAGCAATAATTAGCTTTTTCCCCGCCAGTTCTTCTTTGATTTGATAAAGTCTATTTTTAGTTTCTGTTTTGTCTAAAACAGATTTGATAAATTGGGGATTAGTCCCTACTGGAAAAGCATCAATGTTAACTATCTGCCCTTTATATTTTAGCTGAGTTGTCATCTCAGGTTCAGCTAAGGCGATACCAACAGGAGTCATGTGCCCATCTACAGCTTCTTGTTTTGTTACTTCAACAGGCTTGAGGCTGCGGGCGACATTCACAAAGTTCTCGGAGTAACGAGGGACATGAAATCCAACGATGTCACAACAGAGCAGACTTTCGACGATCGCATTTCGCCAAGGAAGAATATTAAACACATCCACTGAAGGAAAAGGAGAGTGGAGGAAAAAGGCGATTCGAGCATCGGGTTTTAATTCTCGAATATATTGAGGTGCTAACCAAAGGTTATAGTCATGAACCCAAATCAGAGCATCATCTGCGGCTTCTTCACAAGCAGCTTGAGCAAACAAACGATTAATATTTTTAAAGTTTTCCCATTCTGCTGTTTCTGAAGTGAAGTGATAGGGAAAAGAATGCAGAATAGGCCAAAAAGCTTCCTTAGAAGTGATGTGATAAAACTGCTTTACCTGCTCGTCGTCTAGGGGAATGCGTCGAACATTATAATTAGCTTCTCCTTCTATATTGACTCGCTCTTCAAAACTATGTTTTTGCTCCTCATTTACTTGTTTCCAAGCAATCCAAGTGCCTTGATTAACATCAGCGAAAAAGCTTTTCAGGGTAGGTACAATTCCGTTGGGGCTTTTTTTCGGTACGTAATGAATTTTTCCATCTTTTATTATTTCGTCATGGGGTTCGCGATGATAGAGGATAACTAAAGATGATTTCATGGTTCTGGATTTTTAAATGACTATTTACAGGCTAAATTTATATGGAAAGAATATTAATTCTAAATCGAAGAATTACATATCAAAAACAAGTATTTTTATTTTGTCTTATTAAGCTTTGATTATCGACTAGAGTCTAACTAGTTTTAAAACCTTCTTAATGCTAATGAAACAACTGAATTTTGAACATCATACGCAAGGTAGATAAATAAACTATTTTTTAGTTTAAAATACCGACTTAATATAATTGAATCCTACACCAATTACTGTCCTTACCCAAATTGCAGATCTCTGTAGCTTATCTGTTGGACTTTATAGAGATTAAATAAATTTAAAAAGTTAGAGTAAAGAGTTGCCGTGTTTTCTCACATACATCAGAATGAGTTAAGGGAAAATGCGAACTATCCATTTTAAGCAGAGAGAATTGCGTGAAAGTAACAGTAGATACATCCATTAGGTTAGTTCCTGAAGCAACAGGAAAATTATTAGCTTGGGCATCGGGGTTAGAAGGATCTAGTAATACCTATCTAGAACAAACTAAAGCCCTGGCTCGTAAATTAGGGGCTTATTATCGACCTGATGGATTAACCGAGATTGGCTTTTGGGTACCTGGGCTAATCCGAGATGTATTGCATGAGAGAGAAATATATCTAGAAGTTTTCACTCCCATAGAACCTATTGATTGGCAAGAGCAAGAACAAACAATCAAATTCAAACGCGATCGCCTACACTTAGAACAGCAGGGTGAATTTATTTGGGGTGTAGTGGCAGGAATGAAGCCAGGAAACCGCGAACAGGCTGGTTCATTTTATTGGCTGCGCTATATAGATCGTGCAGAAAAACTACGCACAATTCGCGACTTAGTACCTAATTCCTTACCCTATGGTATTTTTGCCCCTGCCGAACTATATGATGTGGATAGTCTTCAGGCAAATAGAGCGGACTTAGCTTATTTAGCGGAAACAGCAAAATCTAACAACCCCAAAATTAAAATTCCTCGCGTTAGCGATCCGAGAAATATTTTGCAGATTCATGTCGGGACAGCCTCTGCTGAAGGTACTATCGCTGGTTTAACCCGCATTTATCAAGAAATTGCTGCAAAAATCAAATTAGGGGCGAATTTAAGTCCTAGCGAACAAAATTACATTGGTTACGACGCGATCGAACTATTACCTACCGAACCTACAATTGAATATCGGGATGAGTATAGTCCTGAAAGTGAGTTCTTTCCCTTTATTAAAGATGATGAAGACAACGATATTGTAGAAGTCGAACTATTTAAACCGAATACTCAAGACTGGGGCTACGATGTACCAATTATCGGTTCGAGTACCACAAATCCCGCACTTTTAAGTACTTTACGCCCTGATGAGGTGGTGGATTTTGTTGCAACCTTACATACTTTTCCTAATCACCCCATTCAACTAATTTATGATTTGGTTTATGGTCATGCAGACAACCAAAGTGAATTATTAATTACGCGGGAATTTCTTAAAGGACCAAATATGTATGGTCAAGATCTAAACCATCAATTGCCAATGGTGAGGGCAATTCTATTAGAAATGCAGCGACGCAAATTAGATACAGGTGCAGATGGCATACGCATTGATGGAGGACAGGATTTTCGTTTCTTTAATCCCCTATCAGGAAAAGTAGAGCAAGATGATGCTTATTTGTTAGAAATGAGCAATATTGTTCAAGAAATTCAGGGTCATAAACGACTTATGTTTACTATCTTTGAAGATGGTCGTCCTTGGCCAGAAGAAGGTTGGGAAGAAAAGTCTACCTATAGAGAATTAATTGAGTTGAAGCCAGAATCTTATCAGTGGGGACCGTTGATCTTTGCTCACAATACTCCTAGCATCAAAGGTTTTTGGAATAAGAAATGGTCGAGGGTAATGGAAGTAATGACCATTGGCGATCATTGGATCACTGGTTGTGGCAATCACGATACGGTACGTAGAGGCAATCAAATTGACGCTCAAGAGCAAATTAATTGGCATTTGGGTAAAACTTTACCAGAAGTATTGCATAACGCCTATGACAATCCTGCGGTAACTATGTGGGTCAATTGTTTTAGCCCTGGCTTACCAATGGATTTTATTAATGCTACTATGCACGCACCCTGGCTGTTTTTCCGCAATACGGACGAACAATATGGGGTAAAGGTTGTTTCAGAAGAAGTGGGCTTTTTAGATTGGCAAATTAGTGCCGATTTGTATCGCAAGTCTTATTCTTTTCCTCGTCTCAAGTCTTTAGGATTTAAGCAGCTTAAACAATTAAAACAGTTTGGCAAGGCTCTTCATCATGCCATGATCCAGCAAGACTATAATTTGGCAGAAGTGGTAGAGGTATTGCAGAGATGCACCAATCCCGATAGTCACTGTATTGAAGACTTATTACCTCTGGTTGAGTTGATGCGTGGGGGAATGGTGCGCTTTCTCAAAAAACTGGATGAAGATCGCCTAAAAAGCTTTGCTTTGATGTTTATGGAAGACTGTTACCAAGTTTGTAATGTGACAAATTATGAGTCTCAAGTAAATTTGGCAAGGGCGAAGTTTAATTTGACTACCAGGGAATTTCGCCATCAGTATCCTTGGTTAGCTCATAATTTAATTGAACAAGATATCTTTGATAAACTTAGTGATGTAGAAAGCACTATCATATATGGCTTAAGACATGATTTTAATGAAGAGCCAGCAGTAGCCATAATTGCCAATTTTGAAGGAGAAGCAACCAAGGTTGACATCGCAAAAATACTAAAAATTGATTTAGCCGAATGGAAAATTGCGATCGCAACTCCCGATTTGGAAATAGAAGACTTAAGCTATGTTACTCTAAGCAAT
>CAKZYI010000830.1 GCA_937884735.1 uncultured Pleurocapsa sp. | reverse complement strand
AACCAATAGGGATCTCCTGTAATATAACCTGATGTAACATCTAAAAATGCAGCAGCATCAGCAACGCTACGAGCTAACACACCATGAGTCCCCAATCCGCTCAGGCTATCCCCTACTGGGGCAAAGGAAATTCTGCCTCTGCTAGGCTTAATACCTACTAGATTACAACAGCTAGCAGGACCTCTTATTGAGCCGCCAGCATCTCCGCCTAAAGCGATTGCACATAGCCCCGCAGCCACCGCAGCAGCCGAACCACCACTGGAACCCCCAGGAGTATAGTCTAAATTCCAGGGATTGCGAGTAGGCTTAAAACCTTCTGGTTCGGTGTAGGGAAATGAACCCAATTGAGCTGTAGCAGTCTTGCCTAAAAGAATAAATCCTGCCTGTTTTATCTTAGAGACTACTCCCTCGTCATATTCAGCTATGCGACCTTTTAAAGCAGCAACACCGTAGCTGATTGGCATATTGGCGACAGATTTGAGATCTTTAATACCAATGGGTACGCCAAAAAAAGTAGGTAAATCTTGAGTGTTTTCAGTTTCCGATAGTTGCTTTGTTTTCTGTTGGGCATCGGCAATCGCACTTTCTTTAGCTACATGATAAAAACAACCCAACTGAGAATCATATTTTTCGATGCGAGATAAATATAATTCTGTTAATTCCAAAGGAGTAATCTGACGTTCTTTAATCAACCTGGCTTGTTCCAGTGCGCTAGAAAACGCTAAATCAGTTGAGTTTTTTAAAGTCATATGTTTTTATTTGTCTTTGAGCCAAGCAGCCTCATTTTATCAAGATGCTATCAATATGCGAAAGTGCTAAAAGCATTGTTCGTCTACTATTTCTCGAGCAGCTTGATTTAAATACAGTTTTCTTTGACCTTTTACTAAATAGGGTTCGATGTCTGCTTGAGGTAAATTAAGATTTTCTGGATCGCTAAGATCGCCTTTTTGACGCAAAAAATCGGTAAGAAATACTACAGGGCGATCGCTATACCAGTATTGTTGTAGCTGTGGTTGAGTAAGTAAATATTTAGGATCTGAACCAGGGAATTTGGGAGGGAGACGATTTGAACCCCCATCAGCAAGTACCATTACCGTGCGATAAAAGCTACTATCTACACCATCAACTGATGAATTATGGTTTAGATAGTAGCTAATTGCTCCTGCTGCACCAATTTCTCTTGACCCCTCAAAGATCCATTGAGTATCGATGCTTAGGCACGTATTTGCTTCTTCAACCAAATTTTTTGATGAACGAATATCTTGATAGAGAGTAAAGCCCCTAATTGTAGCAACGTAAGTAATTATAACTACCACAAATAAAGGTATCCAAGCCAAGGGAGAACGTTTCAGCATCCCTATTCCTGTCCCTAGCCAACCTGTACCTAAAGTAATTGAAATGGTGACTATGAGCC
>CAKZYI010000829.1 GCA_937884735.1 uncultured Pleurocapsa sp. | reverse complement strand
CCCTATCATGGTTATTTATCCGCAGTTTTGTTTTTTAGCGGTGCAGGAAAACCGAGATTAGCAGCTTCAATTTTGCATACGGCTCTACAAGCAAATCAAATAAAAATCAGAGAATTTAATCGAGGTATCTTCGGGGAAAAAGAACAGAAAAAGGAAGAACAAGAGACAATAGTTTTCTGATTGGCCGTATTGAGAATTGAAATATAAAAATATCTGCTACGTAATCGCTTTCAAGCTGGTTATATTGAGATAATAAATGCTAAATTGCTAAATACTAGCTCCTCATAACAAGTACTTTTCTAGCTCAATATGACTATATATTTCTCTGATTTTGTCATCAAGCTAGCTCTTATCCTCTTATTGAGCATTTTACCTTCTCTAGCTTATTTACTTGTCTTTCGCCGAGCTAAAGAACGTTGGCAAACGAGGTTAAGACGCGCTCAAGTATCCACTAGATATTATCCAGAAAGATTACATAGCGATGTTTATGGCGAAGATTCTTATCCTATAGGCGATCGCCGTAGACCAGCAACGAAATACTTTATTGGAGATACAAACTGTATTAATAATGCTCAATCTCCCTATATTCGCTGTGCAATTAACCCCGAAGGACCTTGTGATGAATGTTCTCACTTTGAAAAACGCTATTGATAGTAGCTTCTAGCGAAAAAATTGGTAGTTGCTGATCTGGGAGATAACGCGGATAATGACACTGTTTTTCTGTCGTGGATACCTTTTCTACTCACATAGCAGGTAGTAAGGCTATTATTTACTAGCTTGAGTATGGAACAAAGATAATGTTTTTTTGTTTTTTACTCCTAGTTGCGGCAAGCTGAATCACCTTACTCCCTCATTCCTTTCCCTTATTCATCAAAATGCTCGACCCCCAACTTGTTTTTAACGGTATTGCTATTGGTAGTGTCTTAGCTCTGGCTGCCATAGGTTTGACCCTCACCTATGGTATTCTCAATCTTTCCAACTTCGCTCACGGAGATTTTATGACTCTGGGAGCGTACTTTACTTGGCTGGCTAATACTAGTGGCTTAAATATTTGGTTATCAATGATTTTGGGCGCAGTAGGAACAATTGTTGCCATGCTGATTGCAGAATATCTACTCTGGAAACCAATGCGCGATCGCCGTGCAACAGATACTACCTTAATTATTATTTCTATTGGATTGGCATTATTTATCCGCAACGGAATCTTGTTACTCTACGATGGTAGTAATCAACTGTATGAATTGCCTGAAGTAGCTGCACTACAGTTTGGAGATTTGCGTATTGCCTACTATCGTCTGATTGTAATTGGACTGGCGATCGCAGCTATTATCGCTCTCCATCTTATTTTACAAAATACTAAAATTGGTAAGGCAATGCGCGCTGTTGCTGACAATATAGATTTGGCTAGGGTATCAGGGATTAATGTCGAACAAGTAGTTCTCTGGACATGGGTAATTACAGGTACTCTGACAGCTTTTGCTGGGGGTATGTATGGCTTGATTGCAGTAGTGCGTCCTAATATGGGTTGGTTTTTGATTTTACCTATGTTTGCCTCGGTGATTTTGGGTGGTATTGGCAATCCCTATGGCGCGATCGCAGGTGCATTTATCATTGGTATTGCTCAAGAATTGAGTGTCCCCTTATTGGGTTCAGAATACAAGCTGGGAGTAGCTTTAGCCTTAATGGTGTTGATTTTGATAGTTCGTCCTCAAGGACTATTTAGAAACTAAAATTTTAAAATTTAACCTTTGGTTTTTTGCATAAGTCCTAATTGATTAGGGTTTAACAACATTGCCCATAAATAAAATAGTTTCGGTAACATCGTCGCGGATAGCAAAGAAGAAAGGGCGATTGACGTTCATGTCAAAGGGTTGATTTTGGGGCTGTAAAGAAGTTATGCGAATACCAATAGAAGTTACTGCGGCGGCTTCTGTACCTTCTTCATTTACCTCAATAAATGTTTTATGTTTAACAGCGTTTATGGCTACTGGAGTGTTGGTCATGGCGGAAAAGTCTGCCTGAGAAGGATTAAAGACTTGATTGATTCCTAATTCTGATAAAGATTTGACTAAATCGGTTTCATACTCCAGCTCAAAACGAGGAAGGGTAATATTACCTTTACGCGCTCGCATGTTAGCCAT
>CAKZYI010000828.1 GCA_937884735.1 uncultured Pleurocapsa sp. | reverse complement strand
AGTGTTTTAGCAGAAAATAAAAACCAGCCTGTAATTATAGACAAACCTCATATTTGTGTAGAAGATATATCTACTACCATTGATGAAATTATCGATCGACCCGAATTAAAGCGATCGCGTTGGGGTATTGAAGTTCAAACTAAAACAGGAGATGTTTTATACAGCAAAAATGGTCATAAGTTTTTTACCCCAGCCTCTAGTGCCAAACTTTTAACTACCGCAGCATTATTATCGACTTTTGGTGCAGACTACCGCTTTACCACTCCTATTTTTGCAGTGGGGAATGCTCCCAATCTCACTTCGTTGCGCGTAAAAGGACAAGGAGATCCCAGCATATCTACCGAAAGTTTAAAACACTTAGTACATCAGTTGCAAGCTTTAGGAGTCAAACGAATTGAAAAATTAATTGTTGACGACAGTTATTTTGACTCACCAGCAATTAATCCTACTTGGGAATGGTTAGATGTTCATAGTTACTTTGCTACTGCGGTAAATAGCACTATTCTTAATCAAAATGCGGTTACTTTGACCTTGTTACCCCAACAACTAGCACAGTCAGTCAAATTTTATTGGAGTGATGCTATTGCAGGACGACAATGGCAGGTGATTAATCAAGGGATTACGGGAGAAAAAGATATTCCTTACGATATAGAAATTGATGGAGATCTTGGCAAACCAATCTTAAAAATCAGAGGAGAGTTGGCGATTAATGAACCTCCTGATATTTGGGATATGGCAATAGTCGATCCTGCAAATTATTTTTTGGAATCTTTGCGTCTGTACCTTAATCAGGCTGGCATTGATGTTGTCAGAGGAATAGTCATAGAAGAAGACTATCAAGATAAGCTGGAACGAGAATTTGTTACGATATCTTCTCCTACAATGGCAGAAATAATCGCAGAAATAAATCAGGAAAGTAATAATTTATATGCAGAAGCCTTAGCTCAGGTAATAACTAAAAAACTTAATGCTGACAATCCAATTGAAGCAATCAATCAAAGTTTAGATGAACTAGGTATTAACTCAGAAGAATATGTTCTAGTAGATGCTTCTGGATTGTCAAGACAGAATCTCGTGTCTCCACAGACTTTAGTTAAGACATTAAATCTAATGTCCAAACTTCCTATATCCCACAGCAAAATTTATCAACAGTCTTTGGCTCTTGCAGGAATCAACGGTACTTTAAAAAATAGATTTCGCAATACTTCAGTTCGAGGCAACTTTTGGGGTAAAACAGGAACTTTAACAGGAGTGGGTGCGTTGTCTGGATACTTGTTTACATCTAGTGATTTTACGCTTCAAATTAGTATTATTGTCAACAATTCTAATCTCACAAGCAAACAAATTAGACAAGAAATAGATAAAGTTGTCGTGGCATTAAGTCACATCAAGCAATGTTGAGTATCACAGCCAAATGATTGAATAATAATCATTATGAATAATGTGAAAAAACTATGAATGAAATATATTTTTAAGATTATTTTTTCATAAAATTGATATTAATTTATGTGCAATTAATATAAAGAACATTTATTTTAAATAATCTAGATATGTCCTATGAATATCTCCACGATCAAGCAAAATTTTAAGCTAATAACGATAGGAATAGCGATCGCTAGTATTTCTGCTAGTTCTACCCCCGCATATGGAGAAGAATCTGATGACGATTATATTCCAGAAATTGGCTGGAGTAGTAGGATTACTAGTATGGGCTTGGATCGAGAAGATAATTTTGACCAAAAATATAAATATGACTGTCAATCTGCGCCAGATGACTAGGATCATGCACCAACCTGGGGAACTAAAATTTACACAGTAAATTCGGGTATATGTAGTGCGGCTGTTCATTCAGGAATGCTCGATCCAAAGGAAGGTGGAGAAATAACTATCAAGCTGATCAAAGGCAAAAAGTTTTATACAGGAAGCAAGAAAAATAATGTTAAAAGCAAAGATCATACTGCTACTGATATGAGCTTTGTTTTTGTTGGTGAAAAAAAAGTTGGAGTGCAAGAGTCTAATTCCAAGAAGAAACGAGAACCTTCTGGTATTGAAAGAGTCTTAATGGAAGGTTTTCAAAGAGGTGTGGAGCGATCTATCGAAAAAGTTATTACTGATGTGTTGAAGTAAACTCATTGCCGATAGGTAAGTATAGCAATCCTATTTGAAACTAGAGAATGATTGGTTATAACTGTCCTTTGTCCTAAAGGATACCGCGACCCATATCATTAGTCGTTAGTTTTTACCTATACTCCAAAATGATTTAGGGTTGCTATATAAAATCGAAATATTAACTGTTCGCAGCAGGTTTTTTAGTTTGGACAAATAGAAAAGCTAAGAAATCAGCTGCATTTTATTTATAAAAACTTATACGAGAGCAATCTAAGCTTGTTTGTAGTTTTATATACAGAATATTGCGACAAACTGAAACAGTAAAAAAATTAGTGTTTATAAAAAATCTCTGGCAAATTATTTCAATAATATAGCAATACGTATCAAAGTTAGGACACTTAGAAAAATTGCTACTTGCTACTTGCGAAATAATAACTTTTGTACTGTCCTAATCTAAGTTGGTACGTCTATATTTGATGATTTATCGATTTTCACTTTTTTAGTACTATTTTTTGATATATTTTTACGTGGCAAATAAGACAAATTAAAAATCTAGATTGGTTTAAATCCAGATTTTTTTAAAGACAAGATGAAGATATTGGATTTTAGGACAAGTTGCCATAAACAAATCAAAATCGACAATAAATTGTGAAATAATTTATTTAAGACTAGATATTCATTATTATTTACCAATCTTGAAGGGTGCGTTCGTACACAACGCACTTTTTTTTGTCAATTTTTATACAATCAGTTAGCCCAGAGATTGATCGCAATCGATCATAAAAATAATCAAACCAAATCAAATTCCACAAACTCTGGTGTAGACTAAGGACGATTATCTATCTTCTGTGGTGAATCTTGAAGAATCGTTCTAACTACTGGCAATTAATTCCCTTCATACGCCCTCAAATTGTAACTATAGCTGGGGCTTTTATTTGCACCCTCATTTTCACATTTTTCTGGCCAATTAAAGCATGGTTAGCAGGAGAAGTAAGCCAATATATTGGCAAGGGAGATCCAGTAAGTATTGCAAAAATAGCGGGCATCACAGCAGTTGTATTCGTTTTACAAGGCTTCGCTCAATACGGACAGGATTCTTTAATGGCAAAAGCCGCTTTAAAAGCTGCTTTAAAACTACGCACTTCTGTATATAGTCATTTACAAAAGCTGAGTTTGAATTATTTTGAAACAGCTAAAACAGGAGATCTCACTTATCGCTTAACCGAGGACATAGATCGCATTGGGGAGGTTATTAATCAATTTTTTCATGATTTTGTTCCCTGTATTTTGCAGTTAATTGTAGTCTTGGGCTATATGCTTTGGATTAATTGGCAGTTAACTATTGCCACCCTTGTTTTAGCCCCTGTGATGGCAATAGTTATTGGTGTATTTGGCGAAAAGCTGCTTAAATATTCTCGGCGTAGTCAAAATCGTATTTCTAACCTCTCAGCACTCCTAACTGAAGTTTTGGGAGGTATTCGCTTAGTTCAAGCTTTCGCCGCAGAAGATTATGAGTTGGAACGTTTTAGCTTAGAAGCAGAAGCTAATCGTCAAGCTAGATATCAAGCAGAAAAAGCCAAGGCATTTCAGTTTGTGGTGGTGGGCTTCTTGACTGTAATGACTGTATTATTCATCTTTTTCTTGGGTGGGTGGCAAATTTCTTTGGGAAATCTGACAGGAAAAGATTTCGTTAGCTACATTACAGGGATTGCATTGCTAATCGATCCTATTACTCACACTACTAGTAACTACAATAGTTTCAAAGAAGGACAGGCTTCAGTCGATAAAATATTTGAACTATTAGCGATTGAGCCAGCAGTAATTGAACCAGAAAACGCGATCGCTTTACAGAATATCACAGGAAAGGTTGAATACAGTTCGGTTAGCTTTGGCTATACAAAAGATAAACCTGTAATTAATAATCTTAGTTTTATTGCTTATCCAGGAGAAACTATTGCTTTAGTCGGCTCATCTGGGGCAGGAAAGTCAACTTTAGTCAATCTTTTACCTCGCTTTTATAATGCTGGTAGTGGAGCAATATTAATTGATGGAGTTCAAGTTAATAAAGTTACCCTTAAAAGCCTGCGGCAACAAATAGGAATTGTCCCACAAGAAACCAACTTATTCTCTGGTACTATCGCTCAAAACATTGCTTTTGGTAAAACCAACTTTGAGTTCAAAGATATAGAGTCGGCAGCTAAAATTGCCAATGCTCATCAATTTATTAGCGAATTATCCCAAGGTTATTTTACTTATGTAGGAGAAAGAGGGGTAAATTTATCGGGAGGACAAAGACAAAGAATTGCGATCGCTCGTGCCATTTTACTCGATCCTCGCATTTTAATTTTAGACGAAGCAACTTCGGCATTAGACTCAGAATCAGAAGCTCTAGTGCAAGAAGCTTTAGATAGAATTATGCAGGAGCGCACTGTATTTATAATTGCTCATCGTTTAGCTACAGTGCGTCGAGCAGATCGCATTTTAGTATTAGAGAAAGGAGAAATAGTTGAATCAGGCAATCATCAAGAATTAATCAAAAAAAACGGCGTATACGCTAGTTTTTATGCCAGACAATTCCAAGAAAATTAATTATTTTGATTTAAAATACAGCCCGATTAATTAATATAACAATATCTTCAAAGTTCAAAAACATGAAATACTGCATCACCGTTGTTTTCTAGTGTAAAGTTAGATAAATTATTACTAATATAATCAATTTCATTTGTAAATAGCACCCTTAAATCATTGTGGAGTATAGGTAAAAACTAATAACTAATGACTAATGACTAACAACAATTATAATCAATCTGTCTCTAGTTTCAAAAGGGAATTTTGTATTGCGTATTATTTGTAGCCTGTGTTTTTTAAAATTTTAATAAAAATAATCAATAATTAAAAATTATTGAGGATTGATTAAGGTGAGTTTGTGATAAGCACAGCAAATAAACATTCTTAACCCAAACCCACATTAATTGTTAACCACCGTATTCCCAACCAGTACTAGATAGCAATAGCTGATTACCTTCGCGGTGGATTCCCGAAGCGATTACCTCACCAACATATACGGTGTGATCTCCTTGCTCTACTGTACCAACCACCTTGCATTCAATATAGCCTAGAGAATCTTTAATAATGGGACAGCCTGTTTCTTCTCCTTCGTAAAATTCTACATCTTCAAATTTATTACCAACGCGGGTTTTAGGTTTAAAGAAAGATGCTGCTAAATCTTTTTGTCCGTCTTCTAAAAAACTGATAGCAAATACCTGAGTATTTTTAATCATCTCATGGGAAGTAGTACCTTTTTTAACACAGTTAACTACTAAAGGTGGTTCAAAAGAAGACTGCATCAACCAGCTAACAGTAAAGCCATTCATCTCATCGCCTTCTTTCACGCCACAAATATAAAGTCCATGAGGAATTTTCCGTAACATTATTTTTTTGGCTTTTTGATCTAACAAAATTCCTGCTCCTTAATCTAAAATTGTCTCGCAACAGTTTATCAAGCTTCGGTAGTAAGAAAAACTTTCTTTGGTTAGATTAAAGCATGAAGAATATAAGTAAGAGATTAATTGGATTAACAGGAGGGATCGCAACTGGAAAAACTACTGTCTCAAAATACCTATCCCAAAGATATCGTCTTTCTGTTCTAGATGCAGATGTTTATGCAAGAGAAGCGGTTGCTCTAAATTCACCGATTCTCCAAAATATTTTTGCTCGCTATGGTGAAAGCGTCATATTACCAGATCGTTCTTTAAATCGACCTGGGTTAGGGGAAATTGTTTTTAACAACCCCATCGAAAAACAATGGCTAGAAAGTCAAATTCATCCTTATGTACGCGATCGCTTTCAACAAGAATTAGAAAGCATCAATGATGGTACAATCCTAATAGACATCCCACGGATATTTGAGGACAATTTAACGGATACGGTAACAGAAATTTGGGTAGTTAGCTGCGATCGCTCAATACAAATCAGCCGCTTGCAGCAGCGCAATGGTCTAACGTTCGACCAGGCTTTAGCCAGAATAAACAGTCAACTCCCTTTGGAAGATAAGATATCTGCCGCTGACGTTGTTTTAAACAATAGTCAAAACTTCAATAGTTTATTTTCACAAGTAGATGCTGCAATTAAGTTAAGTATTTAATTATGAACTTTTGTTTAGAATAATTCAGTTTTAATAAACGGTAACATTAGCTACAGAAATAAACTATATTATAAAAGAGTGAAAGAAAAAGCTTGATTTTTAAAAGTAATTTTATTTCACTGCTCATCAATATGTAAAAGCTAAACCATTGCATAATCGCAATGTTTTAATCCTAAAAAAAAGAATATAGCTCAACTCAGAGGTAAAAAAATGAGATTACAGTTTAGAGGGAAAATTTACGAAGCACCTCACACAGAATGGGATGTCAATGAAGGCGAAGTTGGCGGACTGTATCGTGGCAAGCCTTGGAAAGTCCACCATCTAAAAGAGCAACATCGTCAAAGACAAAATAAAACAGAATTGACCTATCGTGGAATTCCCTATATAAAAGATTGATAGTACTACCAAAGACATTTGAATTAAATTCAAATGTCTTTTAACTGTTTATATAACCTGACTAAATATTTAAACTTGGCTATTACTACTAGCTCAACTAAACAAAAAATTAATTTAATGAAAAATATATTCTCCTGTTCAAAATCAAGGGGATACAAATACCAATTAGAAATAATCGAAACAGAAATTTCAGACTGGCATAGTAACAATCATTTACCCCGTCACATATCTCTACCTGAAACCCAATCTCATCGGGGAACAGTCAATGTAGGCAAAATAGTAGGCAAAACAAACTATATACCTAGAGCATGCCAGACCGATGTGGGAAATCAGAATCAAACAGCAATACAAACCAAAATAGCTCGATATAGTCTCAAATGTTTT
>CAKZYI010000827.1 GCA_937884735.1 uncultured Pleurocapsa sp. | reverse complement strand
CGCCAATCGCAGATTACGCAACCCATAAAGCTAATGAATATGAGGTCAAAATACTGAAATTATCAATCGAATAGTTCAGATTAATTATTTTGCCCACCCTACAACTATTTATAAAATATCGAATCGCGACCCATGAGGAATTTAAATAGATTTCTATCGTCAACTTTCTCTATATTTAATCATATTTGTTTTTAAAAAGCGATCGCGTTCTAGGAACTAAAGTTTCTTTCTAGTAAAATAATTAACATCGTCTGGATTTATTAAATCGGGGGTATTCCAACCATCTAGATCGTACTCAGACATACACTCTTCGGCAAAACCAATATATTCTTGCGCTTTACGATACCATTGTCGAGCATTCTCTTGAAAGGGCGAGCAATATTCAGCATTAGCACTCAAGGTAGCAAAAAAAGCAGCTTTATAGTCTGGAGTACGTCCCATCCAACCATAACCAATTCTTTGCCAGTCGGCGATCACATCTCGTCCTGCAACTAGAAAGTAAAACCTATTACGGTAAATGAAAACATGCTAGGCAATAATTCTCTCAATACAACCACAATTTTATTAAGTAAATATTTATTTTTACTACTATCAGACAATCAAATTATGGTTTCGTGAAGATTTACAGTCGCCTTCAGCAATATGTTTTACTTCGATTGCCACCTATGATAGTTTAATATAACTATTAATAAAGATTCTCAATTACCAAAACTACACATTCACTCTAGTCGTTCCATTTAATTTTCTCACGATCTCAGTTATTGTTTCGGGGGGTTAGGCGACGATTTGCGCGAATGCCCTGCGCTAAGAGCTAAAAGCTTTTTATCGCAATTTTTGCTATTCCTAAAACTCGATGAAATCAATTTTTTTTCCTATTCTCAATTTTGAGCTGAATTATCATTTGCGTCGCCCAACGTTTTGGCTAGTAGGAGCTTTATTTTTCACGATCGCCCTGACGGATATTGTTTCTAATGCATCGGGGGGTAATGCTTTTTTCTATATCAATAGCCCCTCGCAAATATTTCAGACGACTATTTGGTATACCATTTTCGGTATACTAGCCGCCTCGGCTTTTGTGGCGGAAACCTTTGTGAGGGATAGTAACTATCGGATGGAGTCTTTGATTCTAACTACGCCGATTAAGAAGTGGGATTATCTGGGTACGAGATTTATTGCTGCTTTTGCGATTACTCTCGTGGCTTTTTCCGCTTATTTGGTAGGGATGTCTTTGGGTACGTTGTTACCAGGATTAAACCCTTTTGCGTTAGGTACGTTTCGCCCAGATGCTTATGTGGCTAGCTACCTACTGTTTACCATACCGAACCTGTTTATTGTTAGCGCGATCGCTTTTGTGGTAGCTTCTCGTACTCGCAGCATGGTAATTACCTATGCCTCGGCAATTATTTTGGTGATGCTGTATCTGGCATCTTTAATGATGCTCGGAAGCGAGGTAATTAATTTTGAGGGCTATTCCTTATGGGCAATATTAGATCCTTTTGGCTTTCATGCTTTTGAAGAAACTACCTTCACCTGGACGGTAGAGCAGCATAATACATTGATGCCTGCATTGAGTTCTACTTTAATCTTAAATCGTTTATTTTGGATCGGATTGAGTGGGATTGCGATCGCCTGGAGTTATAGTAGTTATCGGCTGAAGTTAATAGAAGGCAGAGGGCAGAAGGCACAAAGGACTTGTCCGCATGTAGGCAGAAGGCAGAAGAAGAGAAATCTGTTACCCGTTACCCGTTACCCGTTACCTCAATCCAGGATCAAAATGTCTCTCAACAGCATAATCCCATCAAACAATGGTTGTATCGTAGTTGGTTTGAGACGCAAACGATATTAACAGGGAAAGCATTTATCCTCTTGACCATTTTTGGATTAGCCAGCCTAATTATGACGGCTTTAGGTACGCGCACCTATCACTATTCCTATCCCAGTACCGATTTATTGGTTCATGCAGCCAATATCTATTTAGAATATATTCTTTTTGCCATTGTTATCGTCTATGCTGCGGAGTTAATCTGGCGCGATCGCAATTTACGGTTACAAGACGTTATCGACGCGACACCAGTATCTATTGGGGTGTTAGTTTTTTCTAAGTTAACGGCTTTGTTTGTGGTTATTACTATCAATCTGCTGTTAGCGATGGCGGTGATGGTGGCCTATCAAGCTGCCAAGGGTTACTACGATTTTGAGTTCCCGCTGTATTTTAAAATGCTGTTTATTGAACACGCGCCCTATTTTTATTTCACCGCAGTATTAGCCATTTTTACCCAAGTAGTTACCCGTCAAAAATATGCGGGAATGGCAGTGGCGATCGCAATTTCTCTATCTAAAATTCCCCTCGATGCTTTGGGCTGGTATCACAACCTCTATCGCTTCGGGGAGACTAACGATATTGAATACTCCCTGATGAATGGTTATGGGAGGCTGTTAGCGTGGCATCTTTGGTACGTACTTTACTGGGGTTTGTTTTCGGCAATTCTAATGATGCTGGCTTATATAGTTTGGCTGCGGGGTACGGATATAGGCGTTAAATATTGGGGACGAGCCTGGCAGCTTGCTAGTGGTAAAGTCAAAGGTATCCTCGCAACTTTAGTGGTGTTGTTTGCAGGAGTGGGGACATGGATTTTTTATAACACCAATATCCTCAACGTCTATCAACCGACGGGAAAACAAGAAACCGCAGCGGAATTAGAAAGGCGGTTTAAGCAGTATGAAAATCTGCCGATGCCAGTGGTTACAGATACTAAGGTAGATGTGGAATTATATCCCGACGAGGGTTACTTTACTGCTAACGGGGAATACAAGCTAAAGAATGATACCGACTCCCCAATTAAAGAAATTCATCTGCTAACCTTTGTCAATTTAGAATTAGGCGAAGTCAACTACCCTGGCGCAACTTTACGGGAAGCACATCCAGAATGGGGTTACTACATCTATGACTTAGCGACTCCTTTAATGCCAGGAGAAAGTCAGACTATGAAGTTTATTACCCGCATCGACAAAACTCACGGTTTCCGCAACCAGGTAGATAGCGATGATGTCTATATGATTTATCCCAACGATGTTGTAGATAACGGCACGAATTTATATAGTCCGTTTATTTTGCCCTTCGTCGGCTATACCAAAATGGTCGAACAGAAAAAATCTTGGCTGCGCTACAAATTGGGTTTACCACCCTTAGAAGAAAGAGTATTACCCCACAACGATCCTCAAGGTTTAACTCAAGGCTTTCTCTTAACTCATCTAGGTTGGGGAAACATAGATTTGACTATCGGTACTAGTGAATCACAAATACCTGTTAGTACGGGCAAACAAATCAAACGCTGGACAGAAAATAACCGCGCTTACGTTCAATACAAATCTACTACCCTAGATAAAGGCAAGTTTACAATCTTTTCTGCCGACTATGACGTACATAAAAATAATAACTACCGCGTACCAATTGAAGTCTATTATCATCCCCAACATGACTACAACGTCGAGTTAATAGCAGAAGAAGCAGGCAAAGCGTTAACATTCTACGAGCAAACCTTTGGTGAATATCCCTTCGAGCAAATACGTATCGTTGAAACTTCCTATTACGACGAACAGCTATTTTACGAAGCAGGTACGATAGGCATTCCCGAATTTTTAGTTTGGAAAAATCAGGCAGAGGGGCAAGGAAAAGAAAACGTTATCGACTGGGTAAGCTACTTACTCGCTCAATCCTGGTGGAGCGATCGCATTATGGCTGCGGATGTGGCTGGGGCGATGACGATTCAAGAAGCTCTTAGCAGCTATTCTAGTATGCTCTATCAAGACTCGCGACGTAGCCCAGAAGAACAGAGATTTGCTAAAAAACAGCAGATGCAGTACTTCTTTAGGGGCTTGGGCAAAATCGATTTTAAAGAACCAGCCCTAACCGATGTCTATAACGAGTTTCCCATCGCTCGCGACAAGGGAGGCATGATTTTAGAACAAGTTGAAGATATTATCGGACAACCAGCCTTAATTGCTGCTATTAGAGATTTTTTAGCTGAAAATAGCTACCAGACTCCCCCTTACGCGACAGTAATTGATTTACAGGACAAAATATTAGCCAAAGCTGATGCAGGCGATCGCCCTGTTATAAAAGAATTATTTAACCGAGTCGTTACCTATCAAGTAGGTATAACCAATGCCCTATACGAACCCCAGCCCAACGGTAAATACCAAGTAACCATAGACTTAGCAGGACAAAAAATCTACACTACCGAACTAGGAAAACAAGACTTCGCTAACCTAGACTTGCCCGTAACTATTACCCTAACAGATGCTACTGGTAAAGAAATCTATCGCCAAAAACACTCCCTACCTCAAAAAGAAACCACCCTGCAATTAACTGTAGATAAACTACCTACCAGTGCTGCGATCGATCCAGACTACGTATTACCTTCGGCGTTTTTGCACAACAATATTAAGCAGATTAAGCAGGTTAAATAACCAGTCATCAGTCATCAGTCATTAGTCATCAGTCATTAGTCATCAGTCATTAGTCATCAGTTATCAACTTCTGCCTTCAATTATTAAATAAAAAACAATGGAAACCTACAAAATTCATTTAATTAATTCAGCACAGGATATCGATGAGGTAATTGAAGTTCCTGAAGATGAATACATTCTTGATGTTGCTGAAGAACAAGGCTTGGACTTACCTTTTTCCTGTCGCGCTGGTGCTTGCTGTGTATGTGCTGGTAAAGTCATGAAAGGCAAAGTAGATCAATCAGACCAGTCTTTTTTGGATGACGGACAAATCGATGAAGGATATGCTCTGTTGTGCGTAGCATACCCTATGTCTGACTGTACAATTTCTACCCACAGCGAAGAAGAAATGTTTTAGTTTTATTTCCACTCGGCGTAAATCTCTTTAATTTTAGCGATCGCCTCATCAGCAGCCTGTTCTGAAGTTACACCATTTAAGACAATGTTTTCTAGACTTTGACCCCAAATATTTTCTTTAAGAACAATGCTGTAGGCTGGACTGTTGGAAGGATAAATAGAGCGGATATTACTTTTGGTTAAGGTTTTAGTCACTTCTGAAATATGACGATCTTGAGGATTTGTCCAGTGGGGATCTTGGTAGGCAGTTGTCTGCACGGGAGAATGTCTGCCTGACTCTTTGAGAAACTGATTAATTACTTTTGGTTGCGTTAAATAAGTAAGAAATTCTTTGGCTAATTCTGGATGCTCCGCATCATTGAAAATGACCGCCTGCTCGACCAAAAAGATGTGATTCATCGGTTCGCCGTTGGGTTTATTTGGTATCTCGACAATACCCAATTTATTTTGGTAAGCATCCCTGTCGTGGCGCAAAGCAGCAGGAATTGACATCGTTGCATTGCTGGTCATTAAAATTTCCTGATTGAGAAACAGGCGATTATTGTCGGGATTTGACCAGTCGACTGCATCTTGGGGTACGTAACCCTGTAGATAAAACTGGCTATACCAATCTAGGCATTTAATAATCCCCTGACGCACTTGGGGATCGTCTACCATTAAATTTCCCTCAGAGTCTAGAAGACTAACATTGTTAGCCTCTAAAACATGTTCAAACATTTGATAAGTATCTCCTCCCTCAACAGACATAGGTAGTCCTAGAGGATAGATATCCAGTTGATGTTTAGATTTTTAGTCATGTCCTACATCAAGACAAAATTGCCAAAAACCGTCCCAGTCTTGAGGAATATCGGCTGCGGTACGACCTGTTTTTTCTAGTAAATCTTGCCAGTAATATATGTGCACTGCAGCACGGTGAATGGGAACTGCATAGTAACTCTGCTGTCGATTGACCCCATTGTAGTAATAGGCTGTTTCTAACGCTCCTGGGTCGTAGATATCCTTGACTGGTTCGATGATATCTGTCACATCAACTAACTGGTTTTCAAGTGCCAGAGTCGGATTTAAGGTACTTTCTGCTTTAAAGCTCATAAAGATATCAGGGGCAATTCCACCTTGCAGATATCGTTGAGTCTTCTTGACGCGAGCATCTAGGGTGTAAAAATGAATTTGTACTTTATTACCAGTTTCTTGTTCCCAATTTTTAACTAGTTTTTGCAACGCCTCATCTTCTTCAGGATTGAATCCTTTATCCCACCAAAGCTTTAGAGTTTTATCCTCCATTTGGCTATTGCGGCGGCTAATCTCGTCATTCTGTAATTGCGTATCAGAACTACAGGAGACGGCTAGGGCGAGCATAATTGTGCCTAAAGTTAATTTGGCGATCGCCAGATTAGAATTGTTTCTTAATTTTGTGATCATCGACTCTCGAACCTAAAAACAACAGAATTGTTTGGATACTTTAACTTCATTTTAATTATGGTTTTATTCCAAATTTATCACCTACGGTAGATTAAAATTTCAATAACTATAATCTACGATAACATGCCGAAAAATATGGTATCTAAAGATCTTCAACCCTGGAGAGTTTAATACGGAAAAATAATACAAGTTGAGAGCAGGTAGCCTTCAAAGCAGAAAGCAGAATCCAAATCTGATTTGGCAAATATGTCTCTAGAATAGATTGATAAATTACGTTATGCTGCGACCGCAGTTGATAGGGATTTGATTTTACAGGCGATCAAGCAAATTCCCTCAAATAATAATGATTTAAGTAATAGACTAAGGCTAATGCTGACTAAATTTGAATACGACGAGATAGTTAGTTTGACCGAACAAGAATTAAAGAAGAGAGAAGAGATATTTCCTAAAGCGATCGCTTTTTGGGAAGCAGGGTAAGAGGTAGTAAATAAAAAGACCCCTAAATCCCCCAACCTTGGGGGACTTTAAGTTATCTTGCTCCCACAGTATTGGAGGCTGGGGGGCTATGCAAAAGCAAAATCATCTGCACTTAAGCCATCAGCTCCTATGCCTTGTAAAATAGCTAAATCCGAGCCACTAGCAGAGATTAAAGCATCACCTTCTGAGTTGTTAATACTGACATCTTCAAAGCCAATACCCAAACCAGCAATACCGATAACGTCTTCACCACTAGTAAAGTCGGTAATGATA
>CAKZYI010000826.1 GCA_937884735.1 uncultured Pleurocapsa sp. | reverse complement strand
AATCCTGATTGGTGCTGCTTGGATAGACGGTATTATTCAACCAGAAGAAAGGATTTATTTGCGTCGTGTTGCTCACGATTTTAAGCTAGCTGACGATCCTGAAATCAAGCCTCTACTATCAGAATTGAAGCCAATTCAACCAGTTGAATGTTATCAGTGGTTAGAAGAATATTTGGGTAATAATCCTTCAGCAGAAGATTATCAACAGTTGTTGGAAGTGATTAGTGGTTTAGTTTATAGCGATGGTTATGTTGATATTAGAGAAGCAAAATTAATCGAAACTATTCAAAGTTGCGATCCCAAAAATCCTGAATGTCGTAATTCTATTTTGGATTAAATATTAAGGAAGATTCAGAAGCTGTATAAAGCGGCAGTAGAACAACAAACTTGATATTTGGCAGGAATAATCATAAGACGATTTAAAAGCTAACTGCTAATAGCTAATAGCTAATAGCTAATAGCGATTGGTGACAAGTTAAGGGTGTGCGTTTAAAGTCAATCGTTTTCAGGTAACAGGTAACAGGTAACAGGTAACAGGTTTTACTTCTTGATAGTACTATTGAATCAAAAAAACTGGTTGATTCTTGAATCTATATGTAGTGTTTAAAAATAAATCAAACGCCATAACAGGGCGGAGTACCGCCCAAAGCCTATTTCATAGGCTTGCCACGCCTTGCGTGGCGTGTAAGCTGTAATGCATCTAAAACGCATATTATAAAAATAGGAAATATAATTAATAGCTGTAAACAATGCCAGCCAAAGGATTTCTGAGCCAAGAGCAACAAAAAAAGCTGCAAAAAGAGTTGAAAAAACAAGAACATGCAGAAGTCAGAGAAAGAATCCTAATTTTACTATTACTCAACGACGGCAAAACCCAGAGAGAAATTGCTAATTTCTTGGGGTGTTCCCTAAGAAAAATAGCATATTGGTGTGTTCATGACGACCCAGAAAATCTTGAGAGTCTCAAAGACAAAAGAATGTCAGGAAATCATCATAAGGCAACGGAAGAATATATCGATCTATTACTAAAAATAGTAGACCAAGATCCTGAAGAATTAGGATACGAATTTGGCAGATGGACAGCAAAGAGATTAGCAACTTACTTAAATGAGAAAACAGGAATTAAATTAAGTAGTTCGCAAATTAGAAGGATATTAGCCAAAAAAAAGTACGTTTACCTTTGGGCAAAATATAGCCTAGAGGATAAACAAGACCCAGAAAAAAGAAAACTTCTTAAAAAGAAACTAGAAGAATATATCTCTATTAGCAAAGAAAAGCCAAAACTCTTACAGATATGGTTTTGGGACGAGAGCGGATTTAGTTTGAGAGTTTTGAGAAGAAAACTTTGGGGTAAAAAGGGTTCTCGAAAAAAGATAACTGGTCAAAGAAGAAAAGGTAGAGTCAATGTCACGGGTGCTGTTCGTTATTCAGACAAGAAAAGAGTAGTGGATTTTGTACCAAAAGGAGATGGAAATAATTTTTATTTAACTTTAAAGGTACTTTATCAAGAAGTAAAAAATGAGTGGATACAGCAATGCCATGCCTCAGAAGATTTTGAAAGTAAAGGAACTAAAATTCTCGTCATTCTAGATAATGCAAGCTGTCACAAGAAAGAGGATATTCTCAACAAAATAGAGGGAGAAATGCCTAACTTGGTTTTAGAGTTTTTACCGACCTATAGCCCAGATTATAATATTGCAGAGTTAGTCTGGCATTCAGCCAAGGAATTTTTAGCTCATCGCCTTTTTAAATCTGTTGAACAACTGGAATTCCTGTTACATCGACTTCTAAATCAGGGGGAGTTAATTATTAACTGGGATAGAAAATTAAAGAATAAAGGTAATTTTATTAGTGCAATTTAAATGCTTAACAGCTTAGTTGACTAATGAGTAGGTTTCTTAACTTGTCATCATTGGCTAATAGCTAATAGCTACCCCAACCGATCAATTTTGTTAATCCGAACTCACGCTAGATAATTCAGTTGTTTAGTAATGCTTCAATTAATTCAAGAGAATTAGTGCGATCGCGGTTTTTTAACTCCATTTTCGCAAATTGTTTAATCGCAATTTCGTGATCGACGATATACTGAAAAAGCTCTTTATCTTCAACATTATTTTCCCTTTCTAGTCGACGAAAAACTGTTAAATAATACTCTGTTTCTTTGAGTATTTCTTGCAAAATAATATATCTAGGGACTATTAAACATAAAATACCGAGAATTGAACCTTTAACAGCTACCCATCTCAAATTTGGTATTTCAATACTATTAATTTTGAAATATTCGATAATTCTTTTTTTTGTTTGTGCCTCTAGCTGCCACAGAACTCTTGCCTTATTTTTGCGATCAAAGATATATGTTGAGTAGTATGTCGAACGAAAAAAGGCTTCTCCTAATACTTCAGACTTTAGTGCAATTATTAAATCTTTTTTTGGCTTTTTCATGACCGCTTTTTAATATTCTATAAATAATTTGTCACTAATTCTAAGAAACTATAATCATCACCCTGATAAACATTTAGAGAAATTCATTAACAAGAATGAGTATAAATACACTTAATAAGTCTTGGGATAAAATTACTAAAAAATATACTAAATAAGCAAATGCTAATAAAGTAGCCAATTAAACGTTAATTAATCGAATTCTTCTACTAATTCTATACAAAGCTGATTTATTTTTTCCAGGTCAACTTTATGCGGTAATTTAGATGTTTCATAGCTTTTATCTAGCTGAGTAAAGAGTTTTTCTGCTTCTGCCAAAACAGTATCATAATCAACGTTGCCCAGACGAATATTTAATAATTCTTCTGCATCAATACCTCGGCGATCTACGTTAATTTCTCCTGTAGTTAGAATCTCATTACCCATTCTGACTAAACGAACACAGTGGGCTGCATGCTTAGAATTACCATGAAAAGCAACTTTATTATCTATCCTAGTAATTAAAGTGTCTTTCGGCATAGTAAAACAACATACTTCAGTTTCATTATCAACAATTCTGTAGTTCTGCTTTTTTCCTAGATCAATCGCTTCTTTAGTTTTGTTTATGTCTGGTACATATACTTGATAAGTTAAACACGCTCCATAACTAGATTCATTGGCATATAAACCTTGAATATTACAAATACGCCCCATAGAAAGACATAAAAGCTGAATACTATCTGCTAGTTGTTTAGAAATAGTATAGATAACTATTCCTTTACGCTTTTTATTAGAGTTATATTTGATAGTGCCATTTGCTGCATACAATATTTTTAGAATTAACTCTTTTTCGGCAATGCTCAGGTAAATTGTCCAAAATGGTAATGATTTGAAGCTAGATTCTATTCCACAATCTTCAATTAGCTGACACAGCAATTCTTGATCTAAAAAAAACCATAAATGTCCCTGATATTCCTGTAGTCTTTGCTGAGTTGCTGGCTTTTCTATAGGATATTTTAATGAAGTATAATCTTTAATATTATCCAAATAAGAATAAAGTCTGCCTCCTACCTTTTGCTCTATATACAATGCTTTGGGTGCATCGGCAATAGTTTTATTTTTGCCTATATTGATACAACCTTTAGCAATATAAGCTGCCATCATAATCAAAAAATCTTTATTTTTATTTATTTGAGGCTGCATTGGTGTTAATGCAGAATGAACAAAAAATGTTCTAGTTGATAAGTCTTGAAACCTAATTAATTGGAAAAAAATATTTTTATCTGATTGAATATTTTCACTGTAAGAAGCTGCAAGTATTTTATGATTAGCAGTGACACATACTTTAGTGTATGGAGTCGTAATTTCATGTAAAACGCAATCTGATTCTAACTTATACTTTCCTCGTTCTAAATATTTAGCAAAGCTAATTTCTTTGGTTTCACTATCAAACTGTGCCAATCTATCTTGGGAAGTTATTTGATGATATTTTTTCCAACCACTGTTAGTCAAAAACTCAGTTTTCATAGAATAGCAATCGTAACCACATTTAGCTTCTAATTCTGCTCTTTTGAGGTTGCGGTTTTTTAGCCAAGATTGATAACTTTTCCAATAATGCAAATCCTTACGATATTCTTGAGTGCGGCGCAAAATATCCATATATCGATCGCTTGCCCTGGTCAGATTTTGAATATAAGGATAGAACTCATGGGGTAGTTGATTATTATTAATCACTCCTTTAAAATCAATGCGATCGCCAATTAGTTCGTATAATTCTTGTTGTTCTTCTACATATTCAATGCGATCTTTAATCAACATCCACAAAAAAGTAATAAAAGCTTTTTCTTCTGACTTATCAAAAGCTGATTTATCGGTAAGCTGATAATCTTCTGCGGAGGGTTTTTTTAGAGGAGGATTTAACAACCATTTACGATGACTTTTAATTTTACGAATCTGGGCATAAGCATAGCCAGAATAGCTATGTTTAATTTTCTTGCTCAGAAATAGCTCTCTGTTGTCAATTAGCTTCTGTCCTACAGTGGGATGGATATATTCATATAACTCAGGAGATTCAAACAGCAATTCCAAAATATTGGGGTTGGCATCTTTGGCTAGTTTTAAATACTTTCTTAGCTCGTAAAAAACTAGGTCTTTTACACCATTTAAAATAGGAAAGCGATCGGAATCTTCATCCCATCCTCGATCCTTTTGTTCGATTACTTTTAAACCTATATAGTATTCTTTGGGAGCAATAAAAATTCCTTTATAATCAACATCCGAACCCGCTGTATTGATTCCATAGCTATGGCTGCCAACTTTTGTCAATAATATTGCTCTTGCTTCTAAAGGTTTACGATCCATTTCCCAAAATTAAATATTAGTAATTTAACTGACCTGATCCACTAATTTAGTTGTCATCTATCAGATGGATAAATTTCTGCTGTTTTGTTACCTGAATTTGGCTCTTTTGAAACCATACCAATTTTTGTACAACACTAAATTCCAATCTCTACTTTCTGGATTTTCTCTATTTTTTGTTATTTTCAATCTTAAGGCAGTTATCCAACTATCCAAAAAAGCAGATCGTGCGGATTCTTTTAGTTGAAGACGACCCAGAGCAATTAGAGCCATTGCAAGTAGGCTTATCCCGTCATGGTCATATTGTAGATGGTGTAGCAGACGGAGCAACGGCTCGCTGGCTGATGGAGGAAAAAAACTATGACCTGCTAATTCTTGACTGGATGTTACCCGAAGAAAGTGGAATCGATCTTTGTCAATCCTTTCGCGCAGCAGGAGTAGCCACTCCAACTCTTTTACTCACTGCTAAAGATACTATTGCTGATAAAGTTACTGGTTTGGATGCAGGGGCGGATGATTACCTAGTTAAACCCGTAGATTTAACCGAACTTTTAGCTAGGGTGCGAGCCTTACGCAGGCGATCGCCCTCATGGACGGGAGACATTCTCAAGCTGGCAGACTTATCCCTCCACCTAGATACAATGCGTGTTGAATGCCAGGAAATCTCCTTTAAACTTTCGAGCAAAGATTTTCAACTTTTGGAATATATGATGCGTCATCCTCAGAAAATTCTGACTCACGCTCGTATTGAGCAAGCACTGTGGGAATGGGGTGCACAACCAGAAAGTAATGCTGTCACAACTTTGGTACGAAGACTAAGACAGCGTTTATTGGTGTAGAAGACTGGGTTAAAAGTGTTTATGGTGTGGGATATTGCCTAGAGCCACCCCAATCCTCTTAGTATATAGATCGTTCCATGAAATTTAACCAATGGAAAGCACTATCCGTTCGTCTGCGGGGTGGCATTATTATCGTCATCCCCGTTATCTGCTTATTTACTTCCCTTACTACCTTTGCTTGGTTAAAAGCTAGTTTAGAAGAAGATGAAAAAATAATACAGCACACCAAACTAGTCAAGCTAGAAACTAAACGTTTACTTACAGCCCTAGTAGACACGGAAACAGGGGTGCGAGGTTATGGATTAACTCATCGAGAGGAATTTCTCGCTCCATACAATCATTCCCGTGAGGTTATTCCCGTGTCATTAAGCAAATTAAAAAGCCTGGTACAAGACTATCCCGAACAAAAACAAATACTCGAAGAAATTAAAACTAAGGTTAATCGACACCTAGAGATTTTGCAGCAAAAGTTGGCTCTGCAACAAAAACTCAAACAAGCTCGCAAAGAAGAAGAATTACTAGTCAATACCGCTCTTCTGTACGATTGGTTGGAACAGGGAAAGGACAAGATGAATGCCACTCGGATGGCGATCGATGACTTTTCCACCGAACAAGAGGAATTATTAGAAGTTCGTCAACGACATCAGGCATTTTACCGTCAGATTACTTGGATTGTCATTTGTTTATCGGCGATTGCAGGAACAATGGGGGCATGGTTGGCTATTCTTCTGTTTTTGCAGCTAGAACAAGAATTAAGAGAACGAGAAACTAGGCTACAAAATACAAATCGGGAACTAGAGTTAGCTTGCGCTCAGTTGGATCGCTTTACTGCCAACGCTTCCCACGAATTACGCGCTCCTTTAGCTGCTGTATTGAGCAATGCTCAGGTAGGATTGATGGAGCTTGAGGATTTGACCGCAGATACTACTTTTTTGGATCGACGTTTAGAGAAAATTGTCTATCTAACTAAGAGCATGAGTGCCCTTGTAGGTGACTTACTTTTCTTGGCACGACAGGAGAGCTTGTTATCTCTTGAATCCTTAGAACAACTTGATGTAGTAGATCTACTGCGTGTTTTAATATCCCAATGGCAGAGCCAAGTGCGATCGCAAAATCTTGCTCTCACCGCCCATCTGCCCGATCGACCCGTTATGGTAAAAGCAGACGCTAATCTATTGCGTCAAGCTATTGATAATCTCCTCAGTAATGCCTGTCGTAATACTCCAGCACCTGGAAATATTTCGGTGCGACTCAATTCGGACAGCGATTTAGTCTCAATAGAGGTAGAAGATACAGGAATTGGTATTTCCCCCCAGTCTTTGCCTCATATCTTCGAGCGGTTTTACCGAGTTAACCAGACGCCAACTAAAGCTAAGGGCAGCTTTGGCTTGGGATTGAACATTGCCCAACAAATTATTCAAGCCCATGGCGGACATATTACAGTTACCAGCCAAGTAGATCGGGGATCGACGTTTCAAATTGTTTTACCCTTGGCAAATGAGATATGAGTTTTTGTTTTTCTTCTTTCGTCATTTGTCCTCTGTCATTTATACCAAGAAGCTATAACCAATGACCAATGACTTACGACCAATAACTATTTCAAAACATTCTGGGATGACTGAAGCAAGTCGTCATTTTTCGGTCATTTTTTTTATTTAGCATCAATATCAAGAACCAAATAAAGAAGGAAACTTCAGAAGGCTGGAATTATTACTATGTAATTACAACACAATTTTTTATTCTGGCTTATTACTTACTAAATTCAAAATTTAGCAAATTGAAGACTATTAAGAGATTGGCATTTATCGGACTTACCTTTGTGGGTATAGCTATTCCTGCTGTTTATTCAGCCGTTTATGCTCAAGGCAATACATTTAGCGGTACTGTGGAGCGAGTTTGGGAGGATGGCTTCCGTCTGAATACAGGCGATAAGCCTACGGACAGGGCGGCAGCCCAGATCGTCGTCTAACGACGACTTGCCCCGATAGGGGCTGTGCTTCGCTACGCGCTCTTAGAGTAGATTCCTGGGATATCTGTGGAGACAATACAACGAGCCATCTGTCAGCAGACGAACAAGTTGATGTATCGGGAGAGTTTTCAGGATTGGAGTTTGATGCTTTCTCCATTACAAATCAAGAAGGAAGACCAGTTTGTACTTTATCAAAACCAGAATAGCAAACTATCCCCTTACAGAATTATTAATTGAATTTACAATAATTTTCAGAGAGAAGAACAATGATTACTAATATTAGCGATTTAATTCCAGGTGATGATAATATTCAAACTATTTCTGGTACGGTAACTAGCGTATCTGATGATGAGTTTATTCTAGAGGATTCGACAGGAGAAGTTTTAGTTGATGCCGAGAACTTTTTGGAAAGTGAGGGAAATTTAGACTTAAGTGTAGGTCAAGAAGTTACCGTCGTCGGGGATTTGGATGACGAGGATTTTGACGCTCGTAGTATTACCTCGGCAGATGCATCTCAACCCTCTCCACCACTTACAGATGATGATAGCTCGTCAACAGTTACTAATATTAGTGATCTAATTCCAGGTGATGATAATGTTCAAACTATTTCTGGTACGGTAACTAGCGTATCTGATGATGAGTTTATTCTAGAGGATTCGACAGGAGAAGTTTTAGTTGATGCCGAGAACTTTTTGGAAAGTGAGGGAAATTTAGACTTAAGTGTAGGTCAAGAAGTTACCGTCGTTGGGGATTTAGATGACGAAGATTTTGATGCTCGCAGTATTACTTTTGATTCCACACCTATAGGTGATGATTCAGAAGCAACTATTTATCGCTTCTTTAATACCGATACAGGAGTCCATTTCTACACGGGGGATGAGAATGAGCGAGATGCGGTTGAGAATTTGAATAATTTTATTTTTGAAGGTGCTTCCTATGAAAGCGTCGATCCTTTATCGGGACAAAGCACGCCAGTTTATCGCTTTCTTAATGAGGATACGGGAGTTCACTTATATACAATTTCTGAAACCGAGCGAGATGCAGTTGAGGATTTAGATAATTTTGTTTTTGAAGGAGAGGCATTCTCGGCTTATGAAACTGAAGTAGAAGGCTCAATTCCCATTTATCGCTTTTTTAATTCCACCACAGGAGCGCACTTTTACACTCCTTCTGCTGCGGAAAGAGACAGTGTAGAAAACAACTTAGCTGATTTTCAATCTGAGGGGATTGCTTACTATGCTCTGCCTGTTATCGTAGAAAACCAAAGTTTAATTTAATTTCTAACTTTACGCAAAAGCGATCGCATTGAAATAGAAATAGTGGACAACATCAGTAATTTAAGATAAAAACTACTTTTGATAAAGTTCAATAATTTTATTAATTACCTGTTCTATAGTTAAATTGTCAGTAACCAATTCAATCGCATCATCGGCTTTTTTGAGGGGTGCGATCGCTCTATTACTATCTTGTTCATCTCTTTTTTGAATATTTTGGGCGAGCTGTTCGAGATCCACATCATTTCTACCTTGATTTTGTAAATCCTGCCAGCGTCTTTTTGCCCTCTCTTCAACAGAAGCAGTCAAAAATATCTTTAAATCGGCATCAGGAAATACGTTAGTGCCGATATCACGACCTTCTGCAATAATGCCTCCTTTTTCTCCCCATTGCTGCTGCATTTCAACTAATTTAGCTCTTACTGCTGATTGAGCCGCAATTTCTGAAACATTAGCTGTAACTTCGGGAGTACGAATAGCAGTAGTTACTTCTTTGCCGTCTATATGCACTACTGTTGGCAATTCTACAGCGTTGGGAGAAGTCAACTTGATGGTAACATCTTGAATCAAAGATGCGATCGCTTTTTCGTCATTTAAAGCAATATTAGACTTCATCACCAACCAAGTTACCGCCCGATACATTGCCCCCGTATCTAAATAAAGTAAGCTCAATTCATGAGCCACACGGCGTGTACCCGTGGACTTTCCAGCCCCCGCAGGGCCATCAATAGCAATGATGGGCTGACGTTTTTCCAACATAATATTATCAATTAAACGAGTAGATCCAACATAAGCGGCGATCGCCAATAGTCCTGTTTGTTTTACTTCGTTTATCAACTGAAGACTAACAGGATCGACCATCTCAATGTATTGGATTTTAACTTTTTCTGCTGGGTTCAATTTTTCTTTTACCAAGCCAATCAAATTTTTAGAGTTGCTTTCTCCTTTAACGAAAATAGTTTTAGCCTGCTGCAAGCTTCGATTGATCAATGATGCTTGTTCTTTTTCCTGAGATGTCAAATACTGATTGCGAGAGCTTAATGCTAATCCTGATGACTCTCTAATTATGGGACAGGCAACAATTTTGACAGGGATATTCAAATCTTTAACCAGACGACGAATAATTGCTAACTGTTGAGCATCTTTTTGCCCAAAATACGCCCGATCTGGCTGTATTAAATTAAACAGCTTGGTAACAATAGTTGCCACTCCAATAAAATGCCCTGGGCGATATATGCCGCACAACACTTCTGTCATAGCTTGGGGTGGAATTACCGTTGTCGTGTTGGTTAGAGATTCAGTATCGCCCAGACTATTGATATCTTGGGTATTAGGAGCGAATATCGCTGCAACACCCAATTGTTTGCAAAGTTCTAAATCTTGATCTAATTGACGGGGATATTGGGCTAAATCTTCCGTGGGTGAAAATTGTAGAGGGTTAACAAATACACTAACAATTACTGCATCATTACTGGCAACGGCTTTTTTGATCAGACTTTGATGCCCTTGATGCAATGCACCCATTGTCGGCACTAAACCGATACTATAGAAATCTTTCTGGCGATAAACCGCAATTTGAGAACGTAATTCGGAAATTGTCTTTAATAAAAGCACCATAAATAATTCGGTGTAATTAAATATGAAATAGGGATTAGGGATTAAAGATTAATTGAACTTCGACATTTTAAATATGCCCTAAAGGACTAGCTTCGTGTTGCGAAGCGGTATGCTTTGAGATCAATTATTTCACTTTGCCAGTGCAATACCAAACACGTAAAGCGAGGGATGAAGATTGAGAAACACTCGATCGCATTTACAGGGAAAATTATGAAGAGCTATATCAAGCAAGTTTATCTTTGGAATGAGTTTCTTTTTCGCAGAAATCTTGTACTCCAAGAATATAAAGTAATAGTAATTGCTTTGACCATTGCTAAATAAGGATTTTCTCGCGCATTAGTTGCGGCGAACAGCAACGCCTTACTTTGCTCCTGCCCTAAAGGGTACACCTTCGGATAAGTGCGCTTCCGCGAAGCGGTGTGGGTCGCTCGCCTACGAACTTTACTTTATTTAAGTTGAGCTACTTATACGAGAGACTGGGCTTTACGACCTTCAAAAATCAGCTAACCGCAATAAAATGGAGCTTAAACCAATACAAAGTAGTAGTTCAACTTAGACAACTTAAGCTGAACACATTACTATTGCCTTGAGATAGGCTAATACAGAGTGAGCGAGGAGGGATTCGAACCCCCGACCTTTTGGTTCGTAGCCAAATGCTCTATCCAACTGAGCTACCCGCCCTTGTCAGTTAAGCGGTTAGTGGTTTACTAACTCAACCCAACAGTTTTTAATATTAGCAGAACTATGTAGGGCAATGCAAGAAAAAAAACAGACTGATTCTCTTTCTCATCTTAATGTGCGTGGTGAAGCGCAAATGGTTGATGTTTCCGCCAAAAAAACGACTCGTCGCCAAGCAGTTGCGGTCGGAAAAATAAGAATGTCTACCACTGCTTTAAAGACAATTGAAACAGGAAATGCTCCAAAAGGAGATGTCTTGGGTACGGCGAAAATTGCAGGAATTATGGCAGCAAAACAGACAGCAAATTTAATTCCTTTATGCCATCCACTGCCGATTCACAAAATTGAGATAGAGATTACCCCAGATTACGATCTGCCTGGATATGAAATTAGAGCAACAGTCGCTATTAAAGCCGAAACAGGAGTCGAAATGGAAGCTTTGACCGCAGTTTCGGTAACGGCACTAACGTTATACGATATGGCGAAGGCTTTGGAAAAATCTATGCAAATTGAAGGAATTCGTTTGCTTAGTAAGACGGGAGGAAAATCAGGAGATTATTATGCGGTCGAAAAGGGTCGCTAAACAGATACAATAAAAACAGACCTGTTATGAATTTATTCAATTTTTAAGTAATTATATATGCCTCCCCGTTGGCCCAGAGAACCAGACCGCAAAACCGATCCAGAGTTTCGCCGTTTAGAAGACATAATCAATTTTGCCGTTCACGTCGGTGTCTATGCTGCGACCAATTCGGGCTTGTGGATTGTGCATATTCTCTCATCAACCGAATGGCCATGGCTATTGTGGGTGAATGGCATTTGGTTTGGCGTTTTGGCCTTTCACTTAATCTACATTAAAGCGATCGCAGACTATACATCAATAGAAACCTGATGGCTAATACACAAGACATAGAAAATTTAGCAGCTAAAATTGGCGAAGTAGTATATATTGATGTTGCAAAATGGCATTTATATCTCAACGATGCCAAGCTTCATACCGTTGTTGCCGAGAAAGTTTATCCTCTTCTAGAAGACAATTCTTTGAGTGAAGATGGTGTAAGTTCCATTCTTCAATCTATTCCAATTAAATTGGGGGGTGGAACAACCGAATTGGCGTTGGACAAATTATTACCAATGCAGTGCAAAGTAGATCTTCTAGAGCTATTGGAAGAGTATCAAAAAGACATGTAGCAATTGGCGACAAGCTAAGGAAGCTCTATGAGTTCTCACCTGTCACCAATTGTCATTAAACTAGTAGACTAGTCTAAAAGCGATCGCCTAAAGCAAGTCGAGCCTGTTCGCGATCGTCAAAATGAATCTTTTCAGTGCCTAGAATTTGATAGTCTTCGTGTCCTTTTCCTGCAATCAAAATTCCGTCTCCTGATTGAGCATCAGCAATGGCAGTGGCGATCGCCTTTGCCCTATCGCCGATTACTACGGGCTTAACACTGTCTGGTATACCTGCAATCACATCCTTTAAAATCTGTTCGGGATTTTCAGTACGAGGATTATCAGAGGTAACTACCGCTACATCCGCCAATTCTGCAGCAATTTTCCCCATTAAAGGTCGTTTAGTGCGATCGCGATCGCCTCCACAACCAAAGACACAGATCATTTTGCCGCTAATAAAAGGACGAGATGCCTTGAGCAAATTTTCTAAACTATCAGGTGTATGAGCATAGTCTATAATAACGCTGATGTCCTGGTAGGCATTTACCTGTACCCGCTCCATTCTCCCAGGAACACCTGAAAATGCAGGCAGACTATCGGCTATTGTGTTTAAATCTACTCCCAAATATATTGCTGTTCCTGTTGCTGCGAGCAAATTGGCTAAATTAAACTGACCAATTAAAGGAGAACTGAATTCAATATTTCCGACAGGAGTATGTATAATTCCTCGAACTCCTGTAGGTTGATAATTTAAATTAGTGGTGTATAAGTCGGCAGTGGGATTGGTAACACTATAAGTCCAGACTTTAGAAGATTCTAGCTCTTTAATTAATCTTTGACCATAAGGATCGTCTAAATTAATAATTGCTTTTCCTTTTAGATATTCTTCGCTAAACAACAATGCTTTAGCTTGAAAATACTCCTCCATATCCTGATGATAATCAAGATGATCTTGAGTTAAGTTGGTAAATACTCCCACTTCAAAACCACAGCCTTTTACCCTACCTTGAGCCAAAGCATGGGAACTAACTTCCATCACGGCAAAATGATTACCTGCTTCGACTGCCTCTGCCAACTGAGACTGCAATTCTACGGCAAATGGAGTGGTGTGGGTAGCAGTTTTACTATATCCTTCCCAACGAGTATAAAGAGTACCAAATAAAGCCGCAGGTTGCTTTGCCTGATGCAAAAAGTATTCAATTAGATGACTGGTAGTAGTTTTGCCATTTGTTCCTGTCACCCCAACAGCATGTAGTTTCTTAGCTGGATAATCATGGAATGCTGCGGCGATCGCACTACAGGTAGCAATCATATCTTCGGTTTGAATCACACAGGCTTCCTCTGTGGGGGGTTGCTTATCCGCAGCTTGGGGAGTAACCACTGCGGCGATCGCACCTTGTCCCACAGCACTTTGCCAAAATTCTCCTCCATCAACTCTTGTCCCTGGCATACCAATAAACAGATCCCCTGGCTGACATCCATGGGAGTTGGTGCATACTCTGTTTACCTCTAGATCTAAGGCGGAATGTTTGGGCTGAGGAAGGTTGACTTTAGCTAATAATTCACGCAACTTCATCATAATTATCTTTAAGATATAGGAACTAGATTCTTACTATATTTTGGATATTTTTTAGCCTACAATTATTAAATTTTTCTGTAACATTTGCTCTAGTTTGGCAACAGAAGCTCTAGGAGATATACGAGGCAAGGTTTTTTCGCGATCTCGAAGTTGCTGGCATAGCACAGGTACTTCATACTGATAGGTCACAAACCAATCTTCTTGGGTAGTTATGTCTCGAATTTCCAGCTCAAAAGAAATATTTTTAACATTGGATAGTTTCTCTTGTAGTCCTTCACACAGATGACAACCAGGTTTGCTATAGAGGATTAGATGCATGGAATCAAACAGAAAATATTTAGAATCTAACTATTCTATTGTCATACACATGCTGGTTATTTATTGATTTACATCAAATTAGAACATTTTAATATAGGCTTTATTTCGCTTAATTCTTTCAATATCGGTGATATTTAAGGATTTGTCAGTTTTTTTACATTTACATAATCAAACCTTAACCAAGCTTTTACTTGGTGCTAATTGTGTACCAGTAATATTTCGAAGGTGGCATTTAGTCCAGCGAAAGAATTACAGATAATTCACAAATTAATTAAATATCAAGATCAATGAGTTATAAGCAAAAAGGATTTAAAACAGTAGGTATTTTGGCTGCTGCTGCTTCTGTAGCTTTGATAGCACCCGCAGTAAAATCCCAAGATGGTTCTCTTATTAAAATTGACGGTTCTAGTACCGTATATCCTATTACCGAAGCTGTAGCTGAGGAATTTCAAATCGAAAAACAAGGTGCAATGCAGGTAACTGTTGGTGTATCTGGTACTGGTGGAGGATTTAAGAAATTCTGTTCTGGTGACGAGGCCGTTCGTACTGATATTTCTAATGCTTCTCGCACCATTAAAGAATCAGAAATGGAAATGTGTGAAGCTGCTGGAGTGGAATACATTGAGATTCCTGTAGCCTATGATGCAATTACAGTGGTTGCTAATCCCGAAAATCCCATCGAAAGCATGACTGTAGAAGAGTTAGGTGCTATTTGGGCTCCTGAGTCTGAGGGAGAAATCACCAACTGGAGTCAAGTAAACTCAGAATGGCCTGATGGGGAGTTTGTTCTATACGGCCCTGGTGCTGACTCTGGTACTTTTGATGGTTTTACTGATAAGATCAACGGTGAAGAAGGTGCAAGCCGTACTGACTATACTCCCAGTGAAGATGATAACGTCTTAGTACAGGGCGTATCCAGCGACCCCAACGCTTTGGGTTACTTTGGTTACTCCTACTATGAAGAAAACCAAGACCAGCTAAAAGCAATCGCTATAGACAATGGAGACGGCGCGGTTGCCCCTTCAGTAGAAACTGTCCGAGATGGTTCTTACGCGCCCCTATCACGCCCAATTTACATATATGTCAACGCTGCTGCTGCTGAAAAACCAGAGGTTGCTGAATTCGTTGAATTTTATCTAACTAATGCAGAAGGACTTGTACCCGAAGTTGGTTCTGTACCTCTAACTCCTGAAGAATATGAAGAAGGGATTGCTAAATTCCAGAACGGTGAAACTGGTACTACTGCTGCCAAGTAAATCGTAATTTATTATCACATTTATCACTTTTTAAGGGCGTAGCATTGCTATGCCCATGTATTGTTTTAAGGCTTAAATATGGCTCAAACAACTTTAAAATCTAGATCTAAAAATACATATAAGCCTAGGTTAGGGCGACAAATTAGAGAAAAAATTATTGAATTTATTTTATTTTTAGCTGCTTTTTCTTCTGTAGCGACGACAGTAGCGATTCTACACATTTTGATTAAAGAGTCGGTCTTATTTTTTCAGCAGGTTCCAATAGTTGACTTTTTGACAGGTACAAAGTGGACTCCTTTATTTATTAATCCTGAGTATGGAATTTTACCTCTTTTATCAGGGACTTTGTTAAGTGCAGGGGTGGCTTTAGTAGTGGCGATTCCTGCGGGAACAATTGCCGCTATTTATCTGAGTGAATTTGCTTCTAGTAAACTGCGAGAAATAGCGAAGCCCGCCTTAGAATTATTAGCTGCGATTCCAACTGTAGTCTATGGCTACTTCGCTTTACTTTACGTAACTCCTTTCTTACAAAACTTTTTCCCTAAACTGCCAGGATTTAACATTTTGTCAGCGGGATTGGTCATGGGACTAATGGTAATTCCTTTTATTAGCTCTATCAGTGAAGATGCTATGAGTGCTGTTCCTGTGGGCTTGCGAGAAGGTTCTTATGCTATGGGTGCAACTAAATTGCAAACGGCATTAAAGGTGGTATTCCCCTCCGCAATTTCAGGCATTAGCTCGTCTTATATATTAGGAACATCCCGCGCAGTTGGTGAGACAATGATTGTTGCGATCGCAGCTGGTTTAAGACCCATTTTAACCTGGATTCCTTTTGAACAAGGAGCAACCATTACCGCTTATATTGCCCAAGTCAGCTTAGGAGATCTACCTCATGGCACTTTAGCTTATCAAACTATTTTCGCAGCGGGTTTGACCTTGGTTTTGATGACTTTATTCCTCAACATTATCGGTCATTTCTTAGCTAAAAAATATCGCGAAATATATTAGATTGTTGGCTATGGAAAGGTAAGCTCTTGATCTGCCGATTCGTAGTTACTAGCTTTTAATTCCTTATTCATAAATGTATCTATTTGCTAGGATATCCTTCATCCCTCAATGTCTCAACCTAATTTAACAAAACTACGAGCAAATATTAATCGCCGTAAATTAATCAATACTATGTTTGCCTTTGTTGGTCTGATGGTGATCGCAACTGCAACTATTATTTTGCTCACATTAACTATCAAAATGGCGATTCAAGGAGCAGAAAAAATTACTCCAGAATTTTTCACCTCTTTTCCTAGCCGTAGAGCAGCAAGAGCAGGTATTCTTTCTGCCTGGGTAGGAACTTGTCTAGTTATGCTGGTCACCGCTTTTGCTGCCATTCCTTTAGGCGTAGCTTCTGGAATTTATCTTGAAGAATATGCCAAGAAAAACTGGATAGCCGATTTGATTGAAATCAACGTCACTAATTTAGCTGGCGTTCCTTCAATTATCTATGGCTTATTGGCTTTGGGCTTATTTGTCTACGAACTAGGTCTGGGACAAAGTATTTTGACGGCAGGTTTGACTTTGGCTTTATTGATTCTTCCTGTGGTCATCGTTACTACCAGAGAGTCTCTTAAAGCTATTCCCAGTAGTTTGCGAGAAGCAGCATATGCTTTAGGAGCAAGCAAATGGCAGACCATATGGGATCATATTTTGCCTTATTCCTTCGGGAGTATTTTAACTGGAGTGATTATTGGTTTGTCTAGGGCAATCGGTCAAACTGCGCCTATTATTACAATTGGTGCGCTAACTTTTATTGCCTTTTTACCCAAGTCACCCTTCACAGAAGACTTTCCCTTCGTTTCTTTTGAGTGGTTGCAAGCACCCTTCACAGTGATGCCTATTCAAATGTTTAACTGGGTATCTCGTCCCCAAGCCGCTTTTGAAATCAATGCCGCAGCTGCAGGAACAGTACTTATTTTTATGACCCTCGGTATAAATGCGATCGCTATTTTTCTCCGCTATCAATTACGAAAAGGTATCAAATGGTAATCAACAATTCACAAAAACAAATCATTTCAATTCCCAAGGCTGAAGTTGCCGATTTAGATTTTTACTACGGTTCTTTTCATGCTCTCAAAGGAATCAACATGACCGTTCCCGAACATAGCGTAACGGCGTTAATTGGACCTTCAGGCTGTGGTAAAACTACTTTTCTGCGCTGTTTTAACCGAATGCACGACCTTTATCCTGGAAATCGTTATGAAGGTTCTATTTGGCTAGATAAAGATACTAATATTCTCGGACGAAAAATAGACCCAATTGAAGTTCGGATGAGAATTAGCATGGTTTTCCAAAGACCTAATCCATTTCCCAAGTCTATTTATGAAAACGTAGCATATGGTTTGCGAGTGCGAGGAGAAAACAACCGCCGTTTAATGGATGAATAAGTAGAAGAATCCCTTCGAATTTCAGCATTGTGGTATGAAGTCAAAGATCGTCTCA
>CAKZYI010000825.1 GCA_937884735.1 uncultured Pleurocapsa sp. | reverse complement strand
CATATAGCACACCCACAGCGATAGTCGCCAGTACCGCACTAGTATCACCCAAAATCATTAACATCTTGCGATTAAAGCGATCGACTACAATACCCGCAAGAAAAGTAATAAAAATCCGTGGTAACTGCGCCGAAAAGCTAATTAGACTCAATGCCGTTGCCGAATCAGTCTGCTCCCAAACCCAGATAGTTACGGCGAAAATAGTCATGTAGCTACCAATGGTAGAAACTAATTGACCGAGCCAGAGGATAGTAAAATTTCGCATATTTTATGTTTAATGTTTAATGCTCAATGCCTAAAATTCTACCGACAGCGTACCCAAAACCGTAAATGGTGCAGCAGGATTAATTCTGGCTTGGTTTCTGGCACTTTCAAAGTATCTAACGTCAAACAGGTTTTGAAAATTCACCTGGGCTGTATAGTTATCTTTTTTATAGAATAGGGCAGCATCAGTACGCAAATAGTCGGGTAGTGTAAAAGTATTTTCTAAATCTCCTTGCTTTTCTCCTTCATAAAATAGTCCGACACCAAAGCCCAATCCTTCGAGGCTTCCCTTTTGCAAAGCATAGGTCGTCCATATACTAAAGGCGTTTTCAGGAACGTTTCTTAACTGGTTTCCTGAAGAGTCTGTACCGGCGAACTCATTGGTATCGGACAATATTTCCGTATCTAGGTAGGCATAGGAGGTAATTATGTTCCATCCTGGTAAAATTTCTCCCGCTATGTCTAATTCAACCCCACGACTCCTCTGTTCGCCTATCTGACGGGCAGAGAAGCTAGCCGCATCCAAAACATTGTTTCTTTTGAGATCGAATAAAGCCAAAGTTGCTAGGAGCTTATCATCGAATAATTCGCTTTTGATACCGACTTCATACTGTCGTCCTGTTTCTGGTTCAAATTCTTCGCCCAGGACGGGTTGTAGTGTTTCTGGGTCGAAATCCCTGGCTCTACCAGCATTGGGCAAAAAAGACTCTGTATAGCTGGCATAAAGAGAAATATTTTCGGTTGGTTTATAAATCAAGCCAGCACGAGGACTAAAATCACTTTCGGAAGTTTCCGCACTGAGATTAGGATCTGCACCATCAATTAATTCTGTATTAGCAAAATTCATCCTTCCTCCCAAAGCCACAATCAAATTGTCAGTAAAACTAATTTGGTCTTGTAAATACAGGCCAATTTCGTTATTTTTAGTAAACTGATCTTGAACACCAAGGGAAAAAGGACTAACACTATCGGGACTATATACAGGATTGAAGACATCTATATCATCGATAAGTCTCAAATCGACTACATCATCTATTTCTCGATTGACGAACTCTACACCAAAAATTAATTGATGCTCAATACTGCCAGTATTGAATTCGCCAACTACATTAGTATTAGCTGTAAAAACATTGGTTTCAGTCGGATTATCAATTAAAAGTCGGTTAAAAGAACGATTGTCCGCTTCTAAACCCGTCTCAGTAGTATCTCTGCCTTCTATCCCAATGCTTACTGGCGTTCTTAAAAAAGCAGCCAAGGTTTGGTTCTGTAGTTTCCACTTGTCACTAAATTTGTGTTCTAGTTCGGAATTGAGTCTAGTTACGTTTAGCTCGAATTCAGCTAAGTCAGGTTCGCCCAGGTTGGTACTAATATCTATTTCGCCCAGAGGATTGTCAATTACCGTTCCTGAAGCAGGTAGTTGGGCTGCTGTACCTTCAGTTTTATTTTTCTGGTATTCTAAGCCAACATACAAATTGGTATTCTCAGTTTGAACCAAAGTTAAGCCCAAATCTGCCAATACGAACTGCTGCTCTTGAAAATCTTTAAAGCTACCTTCATCTTCGTAGGCAAAATTGAAACGATAGGCTAAACCTCCTTCCTCATCAAGTTGTTCAGTAAAGTCTAGACTACCGCGATAGGTGTCAAAATTCCCCGCCGTGAAGCTAGCACTGTAAAATGGGTCATTTAAGGGCTTTTTGGTGACTAAATTTACCGTACCACCAACGATACCTTGACCATACAGAACTGAAGAAGGACCTTTAAGAATTTCTACTCGTTCGATATTATCTAAACTAGAGATAGACCCCAAGGTATCATCCCTAAGACCATTGCGTAACAGGTTTTCTCTTCCCTGAACAGCATCAAAACCACGAATTGTAAATTCTGTACCAGGATTTTGAGAAGCAATAGTTCCCCTGCTAACACCACTAACGTTATCTGTAATAGAGCTAAAGTCGTTAATATTTTGGTCTTCAATCACTTCTTCAGTAACAGACTGCACTGACTGTACGGTGTCTAAAACCGATTGGGGATTACCCCTACCGATAGCCACTTCAGGTGCTACATATTCTTCTTCTGATTCGGCTTCACCCGTAACGATAATTTCTATTTCTTCTGCGGGAGGTTCGGGGTCGGTTGGCGTAGTAGGGGGAGTTTGAGCTGTAGATGAGGATGTAGTTACGCTGAATATACCGCCTTGAGCATTTGGCGTAAGCTCTACTTGAGGTAAGCTCTCTGTACCCGTAATCACAATAGAAACGCTACCTGCAAACTCTTGGGAAACAGTAACGGATTCAATTGTCTCGCTAGGATTGTCAACTCTAAAGCTTTGCCCTGTAGGTAAATTTAATTCCGCATCCACTACATCTACGTACAAAATATTTCGATCTGGAGTTTCGACAAATTCGGGTGGTGAGCCATCAGCAGTTTGTAATATAAGTTCAATTCCGCTGGTAGTTTCGCGAACGTTAACATTAGTTATTTGAGTTAGCTGCTGAGAAAGGGCGGGCTGTGATTGATTTGTAATTATGGTAGTAGCGATAATAGTCGTTGAAATAATTGACTGGGGAGATATAAATCTCATAAAGCGTTTTATCTATAAAAATACAAAATGATTACTGTGCATAATCTGCACGAGATAAGAATTGATGCTATTTAATTGGAATAGTTAAATAAAATCTAAATATTACTATTGAGTATTAGTTGCATAAAGTCAATTGGGCTATTTCGTGTTTTTCTCATTAGCTTAAGTGCCTCTTTTAGTTAGCAATATAGTCTAAGAATTATTTTTGAATACTTGGGTCGAAAAACAGTAAAGTATCGATTGTGCTTATAAATGATTCTTTAATAAGAATTATTATTGATAATTCTTATTCAATAGTGCTAGATTAATTGTACTAGAAAGCTTACTTATGTTCTTAGTAATAGCGATGCTGTTGGCTAGGCTTTGCCAATCGCCTCAAACCATCTTCCTAACTTTTATCAGCATTATCATTGATCGTGATTAATAGGCTTGATTCCCAACCAAATCCTACAGATATTGGCTCAACCATAATAGATATTTTAGACTACCGCGCCACCCATCAAAGAGACTGCCTGGCATATGAATTTTATCTAGGAAAAAACAAGCCTAAAGATAGATTGACATATGAAGAATTAGCTCGCAGAGCAAAAGCGATCGCACTAGAATTAATTACTCGAAATTTACAACAAGAAAGAGTATTACTAATTTATCCTGCGGGTTTGGAATTTATTGCAGCTTTTCTGGGGTGTTTGTACGCAGGAGCGATCGCAGTTCCTTTATATCCTCCCAAAAGAAATAAAAGGCGATCGCGCATTGAAAGTATTATTACTGACTGTGATGCTAAAGGGATTTTAACTATTAGTCAGCTATCAAACAGAATAAGAACTAATTTAGTTAATACGGAAACATCATTAGAATATATTTTTACAGATAGTCTCGATGTGGTAAGCGATCGCTTTGAGATAATTAAAACGAAGGCAGATACTTTAGCGTTTTTACAATATACTTCTGGCTCTACAGGTAATCCTAAAGGAGTTAGAATAACTCATAAAAATATTATTGCTAATTCAGAATTTATTTATCAAGCTTTTGAACATAGTGTAAATAGTAAAGTAGTTAGCTGGTTGCCGTTCTATCACGATATGGGACTTATAGGCGGAATCCTACAGCCGCTTTTTGGTGGATTTCCTGTAAGTTTATTTTCCCCCATAGACTTTTTACGCCAGCCTTTATTATGGCTAGAAACTATTTAAAAATTCAAAGCGACTACCAGCGGAGCGCCTAACTTTGCTTTTGAGATGTGTATAAATAAAATCACGTCAGAAGATAAAAGAAAGCTAGATTTGAGCAGTTGGGATTTAGCTTTTATCGGCGCAGAGCCAATTCAAGCCGAGACTTTAGACAAATTTGCCGCAGCTTTTAAAGAATGTGGGTTCAAAAAATCTGCTTTCTATCCCTGTTACGGTATGGCGGAAGCAACTTTAATGATTAGTGGCGGGATTAAGCAAGATGATTTTGTAGTTAAGAGCAGAGGTGCGGAAGAGCAGAGGGAGCAGTCCCACGGGATACCGCTTCGCATAAGGGAGCAGAGGGGCAGGGGGGGCAGACAAATGGTTGACCCGCATGTAGTAGGAGAAGTTAAAAATAGCTCTTTTGTTAGTAGTGGTAAAACGGATTTAGGGCAGAGGGTTATTGTTGTTAATCCTGACAGTAAAACAATCTGCCAAGGAAAAGAGATTGGTGAAGTTTGGGTTGAAGAGAATAATAGTATTGCTGATGGCTATTGGAACAATAAACAGCTAACAGAAGAAATATTTAAAGCAAAGGTTAGTGGTAGTAATAAAAACTATTTAAGAACGGGGGATTTAGGATTTATCAAGCATAACGAATTATTCGTTACTGGCAGAATTAAGGATGTAATTATTATTCGCGGGCAAAACTATTATCCTCAAGATATAGAAAGAACGGTAGAGCGATCGCACCCCGCTTTAAAAGCAAATTCTGGTGCAGCATTTAGTGTTGAAGTGGAAGGGCAAGAGCAGTTAGTCATTGTTCAAGAAGTTAATCGTAGAGATAGGGCATGTCTTGTCTCTTTAAAAAATGAAGAAAAAAAGCGAAGAGAAGAAATTGAAAGTGCCATAAAGTCAGCTATTTCTGAAGAATTTGGTTTAAATATTTACGATATTCAATTAATAAAAACTGGCAGCATTTCTAAAACATCTAGCGGGAAGATTCAGCGTTATTTGTGTAAAGAGAAGTATTTGAGTGAATTTAGAAGAGATAAGGAATGCCTTGCCCGTACAAGAGAGATGATTAGTTGGTTAAGAGATTATGCCCAGGAAAATATTAATTCTCAGTTAATTGACGAACGGCGTTGTATTCCTCCTTATATTGTTCTCGACTTTGGTAATAAAGGATTGCTAGGGATGCAAGTTCCTAAAGAGTATGGTGGATTGGGTTTAAACAACTATCAAACCATGCAAATATTAGAACAGTTAGGGGCGATCGATACGACTCTTTGTTTGTTTGTCGGTTTGAATAATATTTTAGGTATTCGTCCAATACTTAATTACGGTAGTGAGAAATTAAAACAAGAATTATTACCAATATTAGCTACGGGTAGAGAATTAGCTGCTTTTGCTCTAACCGAAAAGAGTGCGGGTTCAAATCCCCAGGCAATTATTTCTAAAGCGATCGCAACTTCACAAGATACTTGGAATATAACAGGGTCAAAGATTTGGAGCGGTTCGGCTGCATGGGCGGGAGTAACTAATGTTTTTGTGCAGCAGCAAGATCTTGACGGTAAGCAGAAGGGAATAAGTGCTTTTTGTGTACTTCGAGGTACGCCAGGGTTAAGACAGGGAAAAGAAGCCCTAACAATGGGTATGAAGGGCATGGTACAGAATACCGAATACTACGATGATGTGCCTGATACAACGGACGAGCAGATAGGGAAGTCTGGTATGGGAAAGGAAGTGGCGCAAGATGCGATGCTGTATGGCAGATTG
>CAKZYI010000824.1 GCA_937884735.1 uncultured Pleurocapsa sp. | reverse complement strand
TTGTTGCTGCTGATGCTGCTGTTGTGTTCTTGTTGCTGCTGGCTACTGCTGCTGTCTCTTTTTACGCCTATCGAACGTTGGGATTATGGCATTGGTTGAGCTTTATGATTCCTGCTATTGGTTTATCTTTGGGGAGTGAATTGTTAGGCACTAGTACGGGTTTTCCTTTTGGGGAATATCGTTATTTGAGTGGTTTGGGATATAAAGTTGCTGGTTTAGTACCGTTTACTATTCCTCTATCTTGGTTTTATTTGGGTTTTAGTGCTTATATTATTGCTTTAGCTGGATTAAAAAGGTTAGATATTAGCAACTGGCTGTGCCAACTGGGTGCAATTCTTTGTGGTTCGTTATGTTTGACATCATGGGATTTTGTTTTAGATCCTGCTATGAGCCAAGCACCTATTCCTTTTTGGGTATGGGAACAACCTGGTGCGTTTTTTGGAATGCCTTATCAGAACTTTGCAGGCTGGATGGGTACGGGAGTTGTCTTTATGGTGGTAGCCGCTTTGTTGTGGAAAATGAAGCCTTTAACTTTGCCTACTAAGGATTTAAAGCTACCCCTAGCCATTTACATAGCGAATTTTGTTTTTGCTACCGTTTTGAGTTTAGCAGCAGGATTTTACATTCCTGTGTTGTTGGGTATAGTTTTAGGGGTTTTACCTTTAATTATTCTTTATTGGCTGGCTACAAATAATAATGTTGCTATTTTCTCTAAAGAAGCAACCACCGTTAATTGAATTAGTACAGCTTGTTACACGACTGATTAATATGTGAAGCAATCAAATTAGCAAAAATAATTCAAAAGAGAAATGAAATAACCAAACTTTATTCCATTTCTCTGACTAGCTATATTTCAGATATCAATGTATCCTCGATCGCTCTTTTTGACTCTGTTGATTGGCTGTTATTATACTGCTCCATTGCATTTACATTTAAGACATCACAATATTGACGAGCAATAATTTTGGGCGTGAAGTTTTCTACCATATACTTACGTCCAGCTTGACCCATATCAACGGATGATTCTGGATTGGTAGCCAAGTTCATAATAAAATCTGCTAGTCCTTGACTATCTTGATTATTAAATGAGGCACCACATTTAGCATTACCTATAATTTGGCGTATATAAGAATGGGGTTCACAAATAGCGGCGATCGCTTTTCCTGCTGCCATGATGCCATATAATTTACTTGGTGCTACCACTCCTTCTAATCCTGGGGCGATCGATACCAAAGCTAAGTCACAGGCTGTTAGGGAGTAGGGTAAATTGGTCTTGTCTTGATAAGGTAAAAACGTACAGTTGTTTAGCTCCAGCTCTTCTACTGCTTGGCGGCATGTTTCGTGTTTTGTTCCCGCACCAATAAAGACAAACTGTACTGGTTCATTCTGTAGCAGTTTAATTGTAACCAAAATAGTTTCTACATCATGGCAACGACCCATATTACCTGAGTATAAAACAGTAAACCTACGGTCTATACCATGCTCGCGAGCAAACCAATTCTCTTGCTTTTGAATTGGTTTGATCCAGTCTGAATCTGCCCAATTATGAATTACTGAAATTTTATCAGCGACTTGTGGATGTCTATTAGTAACTCTTTGTTTCATTGTTTCACTAAGAACTACTATTTTTTTGCTCCGCTTCCATACAAGAGCATTAATTTTATTCCATAGTTTGGTAATAAAACTGTTTTCAGAAGTTACCCCCAACTCTACTACTGCATCGGGATACAAATCGTAGATTAAGCAAATATATTCTAAGCCTAAAAACAGGTTGGCAATATAGCCCGCGATCGATAAAAAAGGAGGAGCCGTGGTCAACAAAACAACATCATTTTTACGACCATTTTTGAGAATAGTCAAGGTTGCTCTAAGAGTAAAAATAATGCCACTTAATGCCTTAGCTCTAATTCTTTTGGAAGCGATGTTTACAGTTCTCGAACGTCGTATAGTCAGGTTTTTTTCTACTTCTCTATTAGGTGCTGCTTCTTGGGTAAAGGCATATCCAGGTTGTCCAGTAAAAACATTAACATGAACATCATTTTCTCCCAAATTGTAAGCCAATTCTTGAATGAGTTGACCTGTTGCAGCGTAATCTGGTGGAAAGAATTGAGTAATGATTAAAAGATTAAATTTGCTAGAAGCGACATCTGTTATAGAGATTTTATTTTGTAGCGATCGCGAAAATTCTTGTTTACTTCTCTTAGACCATAACTTCGATGCCTTAGTCATTATCACTTACACCCAGTATCAAAAATAGTTTGAATAAAATACTAAAATTAGTATTCCCAAAAAATTCAAATTCTTTTTAGGTATAAACCCTGAAAATGTAATTTAAATTACGTTGATTTCGATAAGCAAAAACTATTGATGACTCAAATGCTATCTGTGCTTTGGTTTGGGTATAAGTGAATTGACTTATACTTTTTTGTAGAATATGAAGTTTTGTAATGATAATATTGTGAAAATAAAAAAGCCTCGCACTAAGCTGTTTACAGTGCAAGGCTTTAAGCAAAAATTATAGATTGTAAACAATTTACCCACAGGCAAACCATTTTTTACTATTACTTACGTTTAATTATCTATGGTAGAAAAAAGTGGAGGAGCTGTTAATATCACTTCCTTATTTAAGGATGGAAAAGCGGAAATAAAACCATAGTGGTCTTTGCTTTGTTGTTGCACAATTATAGGTAAAGCCGAACGAGTTTTAGAAGCAATTTCGGTAGTTTTTACATCATAGCTAGTAGTGGCTATCTTAGGATATAAACCAATACCAATTACAGGAAGCAATAAACAAGTAGCAATAAATATCTCACGAGGCTGTGCATCTACTTGAAAAGGATCGATTTTGAGATTAGGGTTACTTTCTCCATAAAAAACCTCACGCAACATTGAAAGTAAATAAATAGGAGTCAAGATTAAACCAACTGCGGTCAAAAAGACAATACCGACTTTAAACGTCTGGCTATAAACATCACTTGTGGCAATGCCCAAGAAAATGGTTAACTCTCCTACAAAACCACTCATTCCAGGCAAAGCCAAAGAAGCCATTGCACCTGTGGTAAATAAGGCGAATGTTTTTGGCATTGTTTTCGCCATACCACCCATTTCATCCATCATCAGAGTATGGGTACGACCATAGGTTGTACCAGAAAGGAAAAATAAAGCAGCTGCAATCAAACCATGAGAGAGCATTTGTAGCATTGCGCCATTTAAACCTAGATCTGTAAAGGAGGCAATTCCAATGAGGATAAAACCCATATGGGATATTGAAGAGGAAGCAAGACGACGTTTGAGATTAGTCTGGGCAAATGCGGTAAATGCACCATAAACAATATTTATTACACCCAAAATCACTAATAGAGGAGCAAATTTGATATGGGCATGGGGCAAAATCTCAATATTGAAGCGAATTAAACCATAACCACCCATTTTTAGCAGTACACCAGCCAAAATCATCGATACGGGAGCAGAAGCTTGACTGTGGGCATCAGGCAGCCAGGTATGTAGGGGAAAAATAGGTAACTAGACACCAAAGGCAATCAAAAAGCCGACGTAAGCTAATAGTGCTA
>CAKZYI010000823.1 GCA_937884735.1 uncultured Pleurocapsa sp. | reverse complement strand
GATGCTATTATTGCCGAATGCGATGGTTTGATGGTGGCGCGGGGAGATCTGGGAGTAGAAATGAAACCAGAGAAAGTACCGCTGCTGCAAAAAGAAATTATTCGTAAGTGCAATCTCAAAAATATTCCTGTAATTACTGCTACTCAAATGCTCGACAGCATGATTTATAACCCTCGTCCTACCCGCGCAGAAGCTAGTGATGTAGCTAATGCAATTATCGATGGGACAGATGCGGTAATGTTATCGGGAGAATCAGCAGTAGGAAAATATCCTCTCAAAGCGGTATCTATGTTAGCCAAAATTGCTACTAGCATTGAACCCAATTTGCAATTTACCAATAATCCTCCCGCTAAGAGCGATCAAACTCATGCTCTTAGTGAAGCTCTCAATGCTATTGATAAGATTTTAAATCTTCGCTACATTGTCTGCTTTACTGCCACTGGCTATACAGCCCAAATAGCATCAGGGGAGCGTTCTCAGGCGATGGTAATTGCTTTTACTCCCAATATTGATGTTTATCATCGTCTTAATTTGGTTTGGGGAGTCAAGCCAGTTTATTTGGAACAAGAAAGAGAAACATTTGAAGATTTGGTTGCGATCGCTGAAACTTATTTAAAATCGAAACAACTGGTAAAACCAGGAGAGCAAATTTTGATTATGGGAGGAATTCCCACTCGAACACCCCAAGGGACAAATTTTCTGAAGATTCACGAAATTTAGCTTTTTCAAGTCTTCTGTGGCTATAAATCAACTTATGGGGATTGAGGTTGATTATAATTAGACAATGGGAAAAAGCAACAAACGTAATGAATTAATCAAAGTTGGCAAGGAGATTATTGTCCAACAGGGATTTAATGCCGCAAGCTTGAATGAAATACTTACTGCGGCAGGAATTCCCAAAGGTTCATTCTACTATTATTTTGCTAGCAAAGAAGAGTTTGGCTTGGCAATTGTCGAAGATTTTGCCAATGAATATCGGGGAAAAATTAATGTTTTCTTTGGAGACAAAAGGTATTCTCCTCTAACCAGGTTACGCAATTACTTTGAATTCAAAATTGCCGATATGGAAGCCTGTAGCTGCGCCGACGGTTGTTTAATTGGTAATCTTGCCCAAGAATTATCTACACAAAACGAATTATTTCGCGATCGCCTCAATCAAGTTTTTACTGAATGGGAACAGTGTTTTGCTCAATGTCTCCAAGACGCTTACCAAGCAGGAGAAATCAACAGCTATCGCCATTCTGACTTGGCTAAGTTTGTGCTCTCAAGCTGGGAAGGAGCTATTTTACAAGCCAAAGTAACCAAATCTGTTGTGCCCATGGAAACTTTTGTCAGCATTTTATTTGAACAGGTTTTGTGTAAATCTTCCTCTAGTTAGATTTACTGTAGTTATTTGATTTATTATTATTCAATTACTAGACGACTGGTCTACTATAATATAAGAAACTCTTCTAGCCAGTTACAGTCAATTGCAAATTAAACCAACAAAACTATGTCTGAGATTGAAAATAAAGTTGTTATTGTTACAGGAGCAAGCAGTGGTTTGGGAGAAGCTACAGCCCGTAGATTAGCTAAAAATGGTGCCAAATTAATGCTGGCAGCCAGAAGAGAAGAACGCTTGCAAGAATTAGTCTCTGATATCGAAAAAGAGGGCGGAAGTGCAAAATATCAGACAACAGACGTTACCGACAAATCTCAAATAAAAGCCTTAGTCGAAGCTACTCAGCAAGCCTACGATCGCGTTGACGTTTAAATAAACAATGCAGGTTTGATGCCCTTATCGCCCTTGGCAGCAAACAAAGTAGACGAATGGGAAAAAATGGTAGATGTCAATATCAAAGGAGTACTCTACGGAATTTCTGCGGTAATGCCCATCATGCTGCAACAAGAATCGGGACACATTATTAACCTTTCTTCGGTTGCGGGACACAAAGTATTTGCTGGTGGCACAGTTTATTGTGCTACTAAATTTGCCGTTAAAGCAATTTCTGAAGGCATCAGGCTCGAATCGGACGGTAAAATTCGTTCGACCAATATATCCCCAGGGGCAGTAGCGACAGAATTAACCAATACCATTTCCCATGAAGAAACAGCCGAGATGGCAGAACAGCTATACGGCATGGCAATAGATGCAGATGCGATCGCTCGTGCCATTACCTATGCGATCGAACAACCAGGGGATGTAGACGTAAATGAGATGATTATTCGTCCCAGCAAACAAGAGCTTTAAATCAGTAATCAGTAATCAGTAATCAGTAATTATGACAAAAGTTCCTCATCTTCTTAGTCCAATAAACAAAGGCTTATCTTTAAAAAACCGTGTCGTAATGGCACCTCTAACTCGCGGGCGTGCAGGAGAAGAAAGAACAGCCAATGAACTCATGGCAAAATATTACGCTCAACGTGCAGATGCAGGTTTGATTATTTCTGAAGGTACTGCCATTTCCCAACAGGGCTATGGCTGGACTCATAGCCCAGGAATTTATACCCCCGAACAAACAGAAGCTTGGAAACAAACAGTTGATGCAGTACACGCCCAAGGCTCAAAAATATTCTTGCAGCTATGGCATACAGGTAGAGCTTCTCACAGCATCTTTCAACCAAATAACCAGCTTCCCATCGCGCCATCAGCAATAAAAATTGAAGGGATGGAAGCACATACTCCTGATGGTAAAAAGCCCTACGAAACCCCTAGAGCCTTAGAAACAGATGAAATTAAGGCAACAATTGAAGAATATCGCTCCTCAGCAGCCAACGCAAAACAGGCAGGTTTTGATGGAGTAGAGATACATGGCGCAAATGGCTATCTAATTGATGAGTTTTTGCAGTCTAAGACTAATCATCGTACCGATCGATATGGTGGCAGCATAGAAAACCGCTATCGCTTTTTACAAGAGGTAGTAGAAGCAGTGTTAACCGTCTGGGATGCAAAGAGTGTAGGAGTCAGACTGTCTCCCAATGGAAACTTCAACGATATGGGTTCGCCCGACTATCGTGAAACTTTTACTTATGTTACTCAGCAGCTAAATAACTATGGCTTGGCATATCTACATTTACTAGACGGTTTGGCTTTTGGTTTTCATGAATTGGGTGAGCCGATGAACATAGCAGAATTCAGGAAGATTTACGATGGATTACTAATCGGCAACTGTGGTTATGATCGCCATGACGGAGAAAAAGCGATCGCCTCTGGGGAGGCAGATTTAATTGCATTTGGCAGAGCCTATATTAGTAATCCTGATTTGGTAGCTCGTTTCACCAACGACTGGGAGCTTAATCCTGATGCCGACATGGATATTTGGTATTCTTTTGGTGCGGAAGGTTATATTGATTTTCCTACTTATCAAGAATCGAAAGAATAAAAGTCACAGGTTATTGCGATCGAGATCACGACTATTATTAAAACTATAGGTGATATTAGAGAAGAGATAGAGCTATGCAACAGATATTATCTGTTACATGATTCCCCCCAGTTTGGTACCTGGGGGCTTTTTTTTGCTTAGATGTCCGATTTTTCTTGCGATATGACCCCATTCCGCGTAAAAATATAAAGCGTGTTTATAGCAGATTCTTTAGATCGGATATAAACGCCTACTGCGATCGCTCTTGGTAATTTTGATGGCATTCATCAAGGGCATCAAGTGGTGCTGCAACCAATTCTCGAATCTTCTCAAATTCAATCCCCAAATCATTTATATTCTTCTGTAGTTAGCTTTACTCCCCATCCACGTGAATTTTTTTCGGGAGATAAATTACAGTTTCTGACTCCTATTTCCGAAAAAGCAGAGCAATTGTCTGCTCTGGGGATAGAACAATTAGTCCTTTTGACTTTTAATCAAGATTTGGCTTCCTTGACTCCCCAAGATTTTGTCG
>CAKZYI010000822.1 GCA_937884735.1 uncultured Pleurocapsa sp. | reverse complement strand
AATTAAACAGCGAAATCGTAAAACAAGCTATACATACAGGCTATCTAACCTAAGAAGCAGAAGAAAAGTTGAGAACAATGTTAAAAAACAAATACGATTTAGAAGATCTAGAAGCATTTATAGATTTACAGCAAGCAGCTATGATTGGCATGGTCAAGCAAGAATCAAGAGAATTACTTGCTTCTAGTAGAGAAGTTTCTTAAATCTTTTATTTTTTAAAGCAATTTTTATATAAAAATGAATACAAAACAAAATTATTTTTATAGTTATTATAATCAACTTTTTTCGAGCATAAAACTTCTTACATGCGGTTAATTGATTCTTGCTGGATAACTGTGTGCATTCTCCATTCTTCTAGAGTATTGGGATAGTCTAAACGATAATGCCCACCTCGACTTTCCAATCTAAAAGCAGCACTTTTGAGAATCAAGTAACCAATATCAAGCAGACTTAAGGTTTCAGCATAAAATTTTAATTGAGATTCGGCATCAGGAGAATTAAACTTAATCTCTTGTTTAAAAGATAAATTTAATACATATTGACTACAGGGCAAAGCAATCAATTGCGATCGCCATGACTCTACGGTTGCGATCGCCTGCTCCATAACTTTTCCTTGGCGACATATTCCTGCACTTTGCCAGATTAGATCGGGTAGTTTGCTTCTAACGGTATTAACTAACTCCATTATTGAATCCCAGTCACTATCAATTTCTAGTAATTCAGTGCTGTGATAACTTTCAAAAGGAATAGGCTCTAATTGCGCTAGCTCAGAGGCATACACCACACACTCTAGTAAAGAATTGCTAGCAAGACGGTTCGCTCCATGAACCCCTGTGCTGGCAGTTTCTCCCACTGCATACAGTCCAGAAATTGAAGTTTGATTCATAGTGTCTACTTTCACCCCTCCCATCCAGTAGTGAGCAGCAGGAGCAACAGGAATGGGCTTGGTAAAAAGATCTACATTCCAATGTTGACAGACACGAATGATATTCGGGAAACGATAGCGAATTTTTTCTTCAGAAATTGGTCTCAAATCTAGATATACATTGTCTTCTCCAGTTTTTTGCAGGTGGGTAAAAATAGCCCGACTGACTACATCTCTGGGAGCTAATTCTCCGTCTAGATGATACTCAAAAGCAAAACGTTTTCCCGACTTGTCTACTAAATGCGCTCCTTCTCCCCTGACGGCTTCACTAATTAAAAAACGCGGTGCGCCAGGAACAGTCAAAGCGGTGGGATGAAACTGAACAAATTCTGGATCTCTAATTACTGCGCCGCTACGCCAGGCGATCGCTACACCATCTCCCGTGCTAACCGCGGGGTTTGTGGTCTGAGAAAATACCTGTCCCCCGCCTCCTGTAGCTAAGATTACTGCTGAAGATTGAATCCAGCTTATTTTCCCGTTTTGTAAAATACTAATTCCCTGACAACTCTTTGTATCAGAATTTAGCCATAGTTGCAGAGCAAAGGCTTGAGAGAGAACGGTGATGTTATCTTTTGCCAACACCTGTTGGGCTAAAGTGGCTACAATTGCCCTTCCTGTGGTGTCTGCGGCATGAAGTACCCTTGGATGGGAATGAGCAGCTTCTAGGGTCATTGTCAGCTTTCTTTGATGTCGGTCAAAGGCAACTCCCATATCAACCAAAGATGCAATTGATTCGGCTGCATTTTCTACGAGAAACTTAACTGCATGGCGATCGCACAAACCTGCACCAGCCTTTAGGGTATCATCCAAATGGGATTGAGGAGAATCATCTGGACTGATTGCGGCGGCAATTCCCCCTTGCGCCCAATCACTTGCCCCTGTGTTGAGTTCATCTTTGGTAATCAGAACAACTTTTAATTTGGAGGATAAACACAAAGCCCCGTAAAGTCCTGCTGCACCCGAACCTACTACTACTACATCGAACTTAGGATAATTCAATTTCAAATACTTTGACACATCTTGATTGAAATTTATCATGCCATATAGCGACAAAAAAACCACGCTTAATTAGTTGAACAACTAGCAAACGTGGTCTTAATTAGTCTGGTTTTAATCAGTCTAATTGTGGGTTTTTAATATAATCCAGGATTGTAACGATCTCCACCAGCATTCATAGAAGCTTCTACGTCTGTAATGACAAATTCGTCTATGTTTGCCTGTAGGCGTTCTACTTGGCTGTTACTCAAGCCAGGAATGTCTAGCACTTCCTGTACATCGTTGTAAGGCGCATTTTGAATGATTTTACTAGCAAGACCAGGATAGAATCCAGGTAATCTACGGAATTCTCTAACATCACTGTTATTTAGATCTAGCTTACCCTTAACTAGTTCTTTGCGTTTGGCATCTGCTGTATTTACACGAGCTAAAAGTACAGGAGACTGAACACGAGACATGTTCATGTCACTAGCTTCTGCTGTTCCTGCAAATCCCCAAGAACCTACGATTAACAATAAGGCTACGATAATGCCTACAAATTTCTTCATTAAATTTAATTCCTCCTAGTCTGAAGATATTTTATCCGTAAAGAAGTGCTTTTATTTTCTCTACAAATATTAAGTTTTGTTTCCTATTCTTTTTTATTAAGGTTTTGATGCTTTGTCGGCACTCTAGACCTGATAATAAATGGCGTTGATATATATCATAATTCTTTCAATACATTTTTTGAACACCAAGTTTATTCTTAAATGTTTAAGACTCGACAAAATAGCTTCACCATAGACATAATTAAGCTGTTTATCTAAGCATAAACTTTTTGGGGCTAATGTTTGTGCGAATAAAACACTTGTTCTATTTGCATCTCTATTTTTGTTTATAGTCCTGCATCGTCGATGAATGTTTTTGAGTATAAATATTAAGATTTGTATGACTGCAAAGAACCATCTTTTATTTTCCCCACGAGTAAATAATCTATTATTAAATATGAGTAGCTACTATCGCAAACCAGTTAAGAAAAAATCTGTTTTGAAAGAATTTAAGATACTAATTGCTTCGGTTATTTTATTTTGGGCGATCGAAATTGCTGACTACACTATATTTCAGGGTAGTTTAGACCAATACGGCATCAAGCCTCGCGACACAGCAGCATTGTGGGGAATCTTCCTTGCACCTCTGCTTCACGGAGGATTCGGGCATCTAATGGCAAATACAATTCCTTTTATCACTTTGGGATGGTTGACCATGCTGCAAGAAACCAGCGACTTTTATATTGTTTCTATACTTAGTGCTGTAGTTGGGGGTATTGGTGTTTGGCTATTTGGCGCACCTAACTCTGTTCACATTGGTGCAAGTATTCTCATTTATGGTTACTTAGGATTTTTGCTGTTGCGGGGCTATTTTCAAAAGAATCTACCTTCTATTACTTTATCAGTCTTGGTAGCAATTGTTTATGGTGGTGTGATCTGGGGTGTATTTCCCAATGAAATTGGT
>CAKZYI010000821.1 GCA_937884735.1 uncultured Pleurocapsa sp. | reverse complement strand
ATTAAAAATATATAACAACACAAAATTGATAACCTAATTTTCTTTTTTGTGCCGTTAAGTTTCTTTTGCAGCATCAAAAATATCAAAGAGATCTTTTATGCCTCAAGATCGTTCACGCTCGGCTAACCGTCTTTTGTCGTCTTTGCCAGAAACCGAATATAGACGCTTAGAACCCTACATAATTCCTGTAAACCTTCCTCTAGGCATGGGTTTTTACGAACCCAATGAAATAATAGAAACCGTATATTTCCCTAAAAAAGCATTAATTTCTTTGGTTTCTACTCTTAAAAATGGTGCTACTGCTGAAGTTGGATTAATTGGTGGTACAGGAGCAGTTTGTCTTCCAGGCTTTTTGGGAAGTGGCTATAGTAAAAATCGTGCTGTTGTGCAGGTAGCAGACGGCGCTTTGAAAATTTCTGCCAAAATTTTGAAGCGGGAGTTTGAACTAGGTGGCACATTACAAAAATTGTTGCTTCAATATACTGAAACCAGACTAGATCAAATTAGTCAGCTTGCAGTCTGTAATGCTCACCATACAATTGAGGAAAGACTGGCTCGTTGGCTGTTAACGGTTCAAGATTTAATTCAATCTGATGAGTTGCCCTTAACTCAAGAGTATATTGCCGATATGTTGGGAGTTCAACGTTCGGGTGTAACCATAGCAGCGGGTATTCTGCAACGAGCGGGATTGATTAATTATTCCCGTGGCAGAATCAAGATTAAAGAGCGGAAAAATCTAGAAATGGCTGCTTGTGAATGTTATAAGCTTTTTCATGACCACTTTTATAGAGAATAGCTAGTTATGGATTACTGTCTCTAGAATCTCCTAATAAATCAGGAATATCAGGACTATTAGGGGGTATAGGTAAGCCACTATAAAGCATTTGCTCGATATAGTCGGGTTCGGTAATAAGTTCGACTCCTGCAACCCAATCAACAATACTATTGACAGTATGAGCGATCGCTTTACCAAAAACTCGCTGAGTTATTTGCAAGAATATCCATCCCCCAAGACAGCATTCAAAAGCTTGCCAAATTCCTAGATTAGAAATTGCACCCAAGCCAGTTGCGATCGCCATTAATGTCCAGATCGACAGTACAATCAATATTGGCATTCCAAAGTAGGGAATCACCATTAAAAATCCTAGAAGCAGAGGTGCATAACTAAATCCAAGAGTTTGTACTACTTCGATTAAGGATAAACCAACCCCAAATATCCACTTACCTACAATCCAGGTGCTTAAAACCCAAAAATTGTAGTCAAAGACGAATATGACCGCTGCGACTGCAATTGAGAGTAAAAACCTTAGAGGACGCACCCTGTTAACAAACAGCATTACGCTTTGACCAAAGGTTTGGGATAAACCAGCCAACAAAACTACTAAAATACTGGCAATCAAACCTAACGGTAAATTATTGATTGAGGTGAAGGTTTCAGGATTTAACAACAACACCCCCGATACCAAACTCCAAAAACGATTGATGGCGGTGTCTGCTGTAGTGGCTAGGATCAACATTGTATTAAATCTGACTATATAAATAAAAACCATCAGTCGCGTAACATCAGTTAATAAATATCGCTACTTTTATCCGCATTTTTTAAAAATTAACTCTTCTTTACTTAGAAAGTTGCTGAACAGATTCAAAGTTCCCTACGTTCAATCACTTAATACTGTGTAATTCATAGCTTATAGTCCATTGCGTTACATCGATCTAGATTTAGCAATCGCTTTATGCCAACTTAATATAGTTTACAGATCGTTTTCACCTAAATATGGTTAAAAAATGCGATCGCTACACACATTAATTCCTAAATTTACTCTAATATCCACCAAACCCTATACAGCAAAGCCTGTATAACTAATATTTCAATTATTATTATTGTCTAATTTTGTCTTAATAATACTTTCCAAAGCTTGAAATTTAAAATATTTGTCTTTTGTTCATAATTAATATAAATAAAAACACAAAATTTTATTTGATTGAATAAAAGCTGGTGAATGCTTTTTTTCAAAGATAAAATACGGTTTTAAAACTAAATAATCGTGCAAACTTAAGATAACATTCATTTCGAGATATAAAGTCCCTTTATTTTCTAAACCATTTTGCTCATAATGCAAACTGTAGACGTAAAGCAAAAACCAGTACGTCACAGTTTTCAAAACCAAATAAATTTTTATATTTAAACGCAGGGGAGAAAAGCAACGTGGGACAAATAAGATTAGCAGTATATGGTAAAGGCGGAATTGGAAAATCTACAACTAGCTGTAACATTTCCGCAGCTTTAGCCAAAAGAGGCAAAAAAGTATTACAAATTGGCTGCGATCCCAAGCACGACAGTACTTATACCCTAACGGGATTTTTGATTCCCACTATTATTGACACCCTTCAAGAAATAGACTTTCACTTCGAAGATATTTGGCCTGAAGATGTAATTTATGAAGGGTACGGTGGTGTTAGCTGTGTAGAAGCTGGTGGTCCTCCTGCTGGTGCTGGTTGCGGTGGTTATGTGGTTGGAGAAACTGTCAAACTACTCAAAGAATTGAACGCATTTGATGAATATGACGTCATTCTGTTTGATGTACTGGGTGACGTTGTATGTGGTGGCTTTGCGGCACCCCTCAACTATGCTGACTACTGCATGATTGTTACCGATAATGGTTTTGATGCTTTATTTGCAGCAAACCATATTGCAGCTTCGGTTAGAGAAAAAGCTAGTACACACTCTCTACGACTTGCAGGTTTGATTGGTAATAGAACATCCAAAAGAGATTTGATCGACAAATAT
>CAKZYI010000820.1 GCA_937884735.1 uncultured Pleurocapsa sp. | reverse complement strand
GTACTGACCAATAAATATGCTGAGGGCTTACCAGGAAAACGCTACTATGGCGGTTGTGAATTTGTCGATCGCGCCGAACAATTGGCTATTGACCGCGCTAAGGAGTTATTTGGGGCAGAAATGGCAAACGTGCAGCCTCATTCTGGCGCACAGGCAAACTTCGCCGTATTTCTGACTTTATTAAAGCCTGGAGATACCATCATGGGTATGGACTTATCCCACGGCGGACACCTCACTCATGGCTCCCCTGTGAACGTATCTGGTAAATGGTTCAATGTTGTCCAGTATGGCGTTAATAAAGACACAGAAGAGCTAGACTTCGATCAAATTAGAGAATTAGCCCTAAAAGAACGTCCTAAACTTATTATTTGTGGTTATTCAGCTTATCCTCGTACTATAGATTTTGCTAAATTCAGAGAAATTGCTGACGAAGTGGGTGCGTATCTTTTAGCTGATATTGCCCATATTGCAGGCTTAGTTGCTAGCGGTCATCATCCCAACCCTATTCCCTATTGTGATGTTGTTACCACAACTACCCACAAAACATTGAGAGGACCAAGGGGTGGCTTGATCTTGACCCGCGATGCCGACCTAGGTAAAAAATTAAATAAATCTGTCTTCCCTGGTACTCAAGGAGGGCCGTTAGAGCATGTAATCGCTGGTAAAGCAGTAGCTTTTGGCGAAGCTCTCAAGCCAGAATTTAAAGAATACTCAGGACAGGTAATTGCCAACGCCAAAGCAATGGCTGAAGCATTTAAAGCCAGAGACTTTAAATTAGTTTCCGACGGCACCGATAATCATTTGAACCTGGTCGATCTGCGCTGTATTGGCATGACTGGTAAAAGAGCAGATGCTTTGGTTAGTGAAGTAAATATCACTGCTAATAAAAACACCGTTCCTTTCGATCCCGAATCTCCATTTGTAACCAGCGGATTACGCTTGGGTTCTCCTGCAATGACGACAAGAGGTATGGGGACGACAGAATTCCAAGAGATTGCTAACATTATTGCAGACAAACTACTCAAACCTGAAGATGAAGCTGTTCAGAATGATTGTTTGGGTCGAGTGGCTGCATTATGCGATCGCTTTCCTTTATACCCTTACCTACAAATTCCTGTTCCAGCGAAGATCTCAGGCTAGACAAATAGCAACATCTAGTTATAATTTATGGCTGTGGTGTTGCGAGGGTATGTGAACAATTATAGGGAAGAATGCTTTTTGCCGAGAAAGTCCGCTTGCCAAGCATCTTTGATGCTTCAAGAAGCTCTGCTTCTGGGACGAACGGAGTTCGTCGGCGCAAGGGCAACAGATGCGGCGAACCGAATCACCTTTCTCAGCGTTGAAGAGTATTTTTGCGGGAGGAAACGCGCCGTCGTACGGCGCATGTTCCACTCCCGCGCACGAGCTATAAGAAGAAAAACGTTCTGCATAGCAGAGTTATTTTTCGACGTAGTAGTTCGGTAAAAGGATGGGCGACACCGCGGATTAAAAATCCGCTAGAGTAAGGCGTTTAGTTTGCCACAACTACCCGCCCATCAGGAAAAAAGCTCTTTTTTAAATTGCTCACATACCCAACATTACTAAATTTACTTATATTCTTACTAGCCGTTCGAGAACGCCTGAACTCAGATGCCTATTCAGCTCTATCATCTGATCGCTTTTCTAGTTTCTATGACTGTTGTGTTGTGGACTATACCTGATGTCAAAACTCTTGGATTGAAGTTAGGTATAGTAGATCGACCAAACGCCAGAAAAATTCATAAAAGCCCTGTTGTCCGTGTAGGCGGGGTTTCTATTTTTGCGGGTACAATTGCGGCACTAACTATTGTTTGGCTTTTGGGTGGGTTTTCTGCCCTCGCCCCTCATAAAGTAAAAGAAATATGGGTAGTTATAATTGGTAGCATTCTTTTTTTTGGCATTGGTTTTGCCGATGACTTGTTTAATCTCACCCCTATTTCTAGGCTACTAATGCAGTTGGCTGTTGCCACAGGCTGCTGGTACATGGGAGTTAGGATTGATTTTGTTTCATTTCCTGTTTATTCTCTCATCAAGATTTATTGGTTGAGTCTACCCATAACGGTTATTTGGCTAGTGGGAATGGCTAATGCTATCAACTGGATTGATGGAGTTGATGGTTTGGCTGCGGGTGTTTCAGGTATTGCCGCCTTTGTAATGCTGGTGGTTACTCTTTTTATGAATCAACCTGCGGCTGCTTTGATTGCTGCGGCATTGGCGGGAGGAGCATTAGGCTTTCTGCGCTATAACTTCAACCCCGCCCAGATTTTTATGGGAGATGGAGGGGCATATTTTATGGGATTTACCCTCGCCGCAGTGGGCTTTGTTGGCTTGGTTAAAACTACGGCTATTACTGCGGTAGTGCTACCCTACCTGATTTTAGCAGTGCCAATTATTGATATGTCGGCGGTAATCTTTTCTCGTATTTGGAAAGGTAAATCACCGTTTATTGCCGATAAAAGCCATCTTCATCACTGGCTACTCAAGTCTGGCATTTCTCAGCGTCAAACTGTTTTGTTCATCTATAGTCTAACCGTATGGGTAGGTAGCCTAGCCTTGGGTTTTTCCAATATTCCTAGCGGTTGGGGCTACGCAATTGGTGCAACAATGATTTTGTCTTGGCAAGTTTGGCAAGTTTGGCGAGAGACTCGCAGTAGTAATAGATAATAAAAGAGTTGGTAAATTTAATTTTTAAGATTAATGAGCGCGGAAGTTATTTGTATTGGGACAGAATTGCTGCTGGGAGATATTTTAAATACAAACTGTCAGTATTTAGCCCAAGAGTTAGCTAGTTTAGGTATCCCCCACTATTTTCAAACTGTTGTAGGAGATAATATCGCGCGAATTCATCAAGTATTAAATACTGCTATAAATCGCTCTTCTATTCTAATTTTCACTGGTGGTTTAGGACCAACGCCAGACGATTTGACTACTGAAACAATCGCCAGTTTCTTTGACACTCCCCTATACGAAGATTCGACAATTATTGAAGATATCAGTCGTAAATTTGCCTCTGTTGGGCGAGAAATGACTCCTAGCAATCGCAAACAAGCTCTTATTCCTCAAGGAGCTACTAGTCTACCCAACCCTACTGGAACAGCTCCAGGTATTATCTGGCAACCCAAAGAGGGACTCACTATTATGACTTTTCCTGGAGTACCTTCGGAAATGCGTCGTATGTGGGGGGATACTGCCGTTCCTTTCTTGAAAGATCAAGGTTGGGGGACAAGCTCTATTTATAGCGAAATGATGCGTTTTAGGGGCATTGGTGAGTCTGCTTTGGCAGAGAAAGTAGTTCATCTATTTGATTCAGAAAATCCTACGGTTGCTCCCTATGCAGGGAAGGGAGAAGTACGTTTGCGAGTGGCGGCAAAAGCTAATTCTCAACACGAAGCAGAAGCTTTGATTGAGCCAGTAGCTACGGAAGTCAAAAATATTGCAGGGCTAGATTATATCTGAAGTAACGATGATAC
>CAKZYI010000819.1 GCA_937884735.1 uncultured Pleurocapsa sp. | reverse complement strand
AACATATAAATCCAGCAATCGTCATACTTTTGATAGGTAATTTGACGACCTAATTATTTCTAATAGAAAACAACTACTAAAGGTTGCAAATATCAAAAGTTTATCTATATCAAAAGTTGCAAAAAACAAGCGAAATTTGGCTTTTCAAAAGCATTTAAAAACTTATTACTTTTGGTAGATAAAAACAATATAGTTATTTAATTATTATGTTTAGTAACGATAAATACAGAAAACAAAAGAATCAGGAGATATTCAATATGAGTACTGAAGATCGAGTAGAAGCAACGGCTAAGAACGTTGAAGGTAAGGCTCAAGAAGCAATGGGCAATGTTACTGGAGACAAATCAGACCAAGCAGAAGGTAAAGCCAAGCAAGCAGAAGCATCTGCACAACATGCGGTAGAAGATGGCAAAGATGCTGTTAAAGATGCAATTGACTAGTAAATAGTTTTATTTACATTAGAAGGAGGAGGAACTGTGTATATTCCTTCTCTATTTTTGTTTAAGACTATTAGAAAAAAATAGAAAAGACCGTATATAAACAATGAAAAAGCATTTAAAAAAAATTCGTCATTTTGCCATTACTACACTCTTGGTGTTAATAGTTGCAACTACAACAGCTTGTTCTTCTAGCACGACTGCAACCATTCCCAGTCAGACTTTAGATAGAACTAGTGCCTACACTCAATTAGAACGCGGCGATAGCGTTGCAGGGCAGCAATTTGGTGACTGGGTTGTCAGTACTAGTAAAGGATTGATTAGCGACTCTTTTGTACGAGATAATAACAAGCTTGGTGTGGTTATTTCGGAGAAAGTTAAGCCAACAGAAGTAAAGACATTGGCAAAAGCATTGACCATGGGTTTTCATCAGAATTTCCCCAATCAAGATTTGACTATTTTGATGTATGCCCCAGACAAAGAAAGAATTTAGACTGCCAAATATGATGTGCAGTCCAACAACATTGAGTATCAAGGATAAAAGCAATTATTTGATTATTCGATTACTAGCTTTGATTACTGATCACTAAATTTTAGGAGCAAGAAAATATGTCCAGTAGCGACAAGTACAAAAGACAAATAATGAGCGATCTTGCAGGTGGTAATGTAGAATCCCTGGATGGTTCACCTGTAGAAGAAAATTACGATAATTTTGACGATTTTGCCAATCGTTCGGGTAGAGATGAAAGGCACGGGTTGTTTAAGCGTGCTTTCCATCATGATAATGTGCCTCCACAGCAGATGGAACCAGAATTACAAAAAGCGATTGCCCAAATTAAGCCCAAAGAGAGGGATGATGTAGCTAGAGAATTTTTTAGCCACCTCAAAAAAAGAGGGTTGAGCGATCGCGATTTGGAGAAACAGTTGGGTTTATCAACTCATCATGCCAGTCGTATGAACGCTGATGATGTTAGTAAGCTTGCTAGTTTTGTATATCATTCTCACCCCGATATTTTTCAAGAAGTAATGGCAGATCAACCCGCCCTAATTAAATTTTTGAGTAACCCTTTGGTGGGTGCAGCTTTAGGGGCAGTAGCTTCAAAATGGCTGCGTAGATAATCAAGATTGCACCCTCGATCTCACAGACGGATCTTTAGGGTGTGCGATCAATTAAAAAACAAGAAAAACAATCTAATTCGAGAGTAAAGTTATGGTTGCTACTAAATCTGCTGCGCAAAATTTGACATCTTTATTGGGTGATGAGGCAGAAGATCTATTGACCTATAAAGCTAAAGTATCTAAAGACAGTCTGCATCTACCAGGAAGCGATTTTGTCGAACGCATTTTTGTCAATAGCGATCGCAATCCTCAAGTACTTCGCTCTCTACAACAGCTGTATTCTACAGGAAGGTTGGCAAACACTGGATATTTGTCCATTTTACCTGTAGATCAAGGCATAGAACATTCTGCGGCAGCTTCCTTAGCCCCCAACCCGATGTATTTCGATCCAGAGAATATTATTAGGTTAGCTATAGAAGGAGGCTGCAATGGGGTGGCTACTACTTTGGGCGTGTTGGGAATGATGTCTCGCAAATATGCCCATCGTCTTCCCTTTATAGTCAAGCTTAACCACAACGAGCTTTTAACCTATCCTAATCCGTCAGATGAAATCATGTTCGCCTCGGTCAAACAAGCATGGAATTTGGGGGCTGTGGCTGTTGGTGCAACTATTTATTTTGGTTCGACCGAATCATCTAGACAGATACAAGAAATCGGCAAAGCCTTTGCTCAAGCCCATGAGTTAGGCATAGCAACAATTTTGTGGTGTTATCTTCGCAACAGTGTATTCAAGCAAGATCGAGATTATCATTTAGCGGCAGATCTTACAGGACAAGCTAATCATCTAGGAGTTACCATCGAAGCCGACATTATCAAGCAAAAATTACCTGAATGCAATGGCGGTTATCAGGCAGTCGCCCAAGCTACGGGGGAAAAATATGGTCGTACAAATGAAAAAGTTTACAGCGATCTTAGTAGCAGCCATCCAATCGATTTAACTCGCTATCAGGTACTTAATTGTTATGCAGGGCGTAGTGGTTTGATCAATTCTGGAGGTTCATCAGGGGATAATGATTTTGCTGATGCGGTGCGTACAGCAGTAATTAATAAGCGTGCTGGCGGATGTGGTCTTATTTCAGGAAGAAAAACTTTTCAACGTCCCATGTCAGAAGGAATAAAGTTGTTTCATGCTATTCAAGATGTTTATCTGTCTGAAGAAGTAACCGTTGCTTAAAAAAATAATTACTCGATCGATCGTGCGATCGCCTTTTCCCAATTCTTATTTTACGTTGAAGTAAAAGTTTCAAAGGCTGAGGTAAAATCTTTGGTGTTATAGGTAGCATGAAAATGAGTCAACCATTCAAAAGTATATTCATTAATTTTTTTGAATTCATGTTCTACTGTTTGAGAACTCGAAGAACGACCAACAGATTTGGATGCTATGTCCAAGCTACTGTGAGCGTATTTAAGATGTTGAGAGTTAGTATCTTGAATTGCACTAATCTTGATTAAAGATTTATATAAATATTTGAGTTCTTTAATATATTGTTTATGAACATCAATTGAATATTTGTGCGCGCCAATAGTGAATTTAATCTCAATATCTAAATCAATAGTACCAGCGGTTTCCAACAGAACATTATTGATTGGATATTTACTATAGTCCAAACGCTTCAAAATCCTTTTTTTGCTAACTGCAGATGTTCCATCAACATGAATTAAAGCTTTATTTGTAAAACAATATTCGTCTGCTTTTGATTTAATTAAAAAAAATATTTTTTCTTTCTCTTCATGCAAAATAAAATCATCAGACTCTACTTTGTCATAATCTTCAGGTTTAACAATAATACCGATATCACTCAAACCCAGAGCATCAGAAGCAATTCGTTTAAACATAAAACTATTTTTAGCGATCGACAGCCTATTGTTAGCTATTCTGTTATATCAAATTCTATTTAATTTGATACCAAATTAGTATTGATAACACCATACAAATTGAAATTGCGATTTTTTACTTTATAAAAACAACATAAAAACAACATCTTCTCGAAACAAAAATAAAAATTCAGTTATTTTTCTCAATCTATTAAAAAAATACTTAATTTGTAGTACACTGATTTCTACTATATGGGAAGTATCGACCTTACTTAAGATAAACCCAGCTTAAGACATATCAATAAAACATATAGAAATATAGTTTATATAAGTTAGGTAACAACAATGATAATTAACGGAACTCCAGAAAACGACAATTTTACTGGAACTGCGGATAATGATACTATCACTGGCTTGAATGGAGACGATTTCTTGAGCGGTGTAGTTGGTGATGACAGTATCTTGGGTGGAATTGGAGATGACACCCTAAATGGTGGAGCAGGTAACGATACCCTTCGTGGAGGAGTTGGTAACAATGTTATCAACGGAGGAATTGGAAACGACTTAATTATATTTGATGTCGGAGAAAATAGCGTCAATGGTGGTGCTGGTAATGATACTCTTCGTCTCAACTTTGTCAACAATACAGAAAATATTGTCTTTACCTACAACATATTCGCAGATCCAAGCCCTACTACAGAAGGCATACTTGAGGGTACAACTGTACAGTCTATCGAACGAGTAGATTTTTCTTCTGGTTCTGGTGACGATTTGATTGATATTGCTACGGCTTCTCTTGGTAGTCTACTCAGTGGTGGTTTGGGAGATGATTCCCTAATTGGTGGTTTGGGTAACGATACTTTGGATGGAGAAGCAGGTAATGATACTTTCTTTGGTGGCTCTGGAAATGACAGAATTATTGGGGGTGAAGACAATGACGCGGCAGTTTTCCTGGGATTAGCCTCTCGTTATGAAGTTGTTTTGGGAGAAACATTAACCTCTGTTACTGGAGCTGCCCCTGCTACACCACCAGCAGAAGGCAGTGAGGAAGATGTGGCAAACATCCCCGAACCTGAGTCTTTTACAGATATTTTATCGGAAGTAGAAATAATTCTGTTTGACAACGGTGAAATTATTGTAGAAACAGGAGAATTTATTGCTTTTGAACCCGATTCTCCCGATAGTGAAGAAGTTCCTCTCATTACTGAAGGTGATGTTGAGGAAGATAATGGCGAAGATGATATTCCTGTATACAGGTTTTTCCGCACAGACACTCAAACTCAGTTTTACACCACAGAAGAAGTAGAGAGAGATGTTGTTTTAGAAACTCTTCCCCAATACGAACTAGAGGGAATATCCTTTGTCGGTGTAGCACCTCCAGCAGAAGAAGAAGATATTACTGGTATTAGTCCCGTATATCGATTTTTTAACACCAGCACTGGCGTACATCTTTATACTGCCGATGAGAATGAAAAGACTTTTGTAGAAGAAAATCTTGATAACTATGTTGCCGAAGGTACTCCTTATTATGGTTATGATACTCAAGTAGAAGGCACAATACCGCTATACCGTTTTTACAACGAAAGTTTGGATGCTCATTTCTACACTCCTTCAATTGAAGAACGAGATATATTTATTGAATCTCCTGATTACGAACCAGAAGGTAGTGACACGGGTATTGCTTTCTATGTAGAGCCTGCTCCAGAAGTACTAAAAAAATCGCTCTAAATTAAACTTCTTTTAAAACCCCTCAGATACTTTTGAAGTAGTAGGGGTTTTTTATTTATAAATAAAAATAATAGTAACTAATACTCACATCGCAATCTACAATTTCTATTTTAACCATTTAGTTTAATACAGCGCGATTAGTTATACTAAATCCGATTTATCAAAGTTACTTATTTGGTTTGACTGGGAGACAAATATATTTTTTATTCCATTAACTTTAAATATCTTATACCAACAAAATTTAGTATTACATAGGTAAATTTGAGGAATATAAACAATTTTATCTATACAGTAATTAATTTATAGATTGCGTAATTACAGCAATTACATTTGTATTTAAAATTGGTATCATAGATTTAAATTTTATAAATTATATAGGTATTAAAAATCATGATTATGGCTATTTCTTCCGTATTAGTTTTCGTCAGTATAATTGGAACTATGGAAAAAATTAATCGCTGAATAAAAACTGTAGAGACTTAAACTGATTTTTTCGATTATAAAAATTAAACCTGTATATTATTGTAGTATGCAGGTTTTTGCTTATAAATAAAAGCGATAATAACCAAATAAATAAAATAAGTCGATCGCAATGACGATTCCTTTTGTCCAAGGGGAGTTGAGTAAACCTATTGCAATAGGATTAACCCCAATTACCAAAGCCATCTCGACAAACGCTACATACTTACCGTAGTGTCGGGTATCCCAGTAGGAAAAAGGACTAATAAAACGATAGTCACTAAAGGGATAGAAGTGACGGTGAGCATCATCATTATGTACAGGTAAGTCTAATAAAGAATGACACACCATGCTAATACACAAAAACATCGCTGGTTTCCAATCTAGGAAGTAAAAAATTATCGCGCCAATTACTGCTAGAGGAATAGAGTGAAATAAAGCTATGGTATTTTGCCAAAAAGGTTCGTAATATCCCTCCGACCATATTTTTCCTTCAGGCATCCTGTAAATAAACTTCGCCACAAAATAAAAGACGAATATTGGTATGTCGGGTAAAATTGCGCCAATTGCTACAGCAATATTATTCTTGGGTGCGATGGTTTTACCTAATAGGGCTAAATTCAGAATGTAATGACCAGGAGTGTTCAAAGGGATTAGGGATTAGGGGAATAAATCAACAAGCTCTATTGCGATCGCCTTGAGGAAAAAACTAAAAATTTTCAATCAATGCCTATCACAGCATTTATTTTATATCTCATAAATCGATCGCTGTGTACGTAGAAAGAATAAGTGTTAATAATTCATAAGTTACAAATTATTAAGGGGTATTATTGAGAATGCCCTCAACCAGTTTACTTTGTTCCACGAGTCGGGGTAAAATTTAACTGAAATTGCATGTTAGTTTCAAGCTCGTTTGCAATTTTTGGATTTTTCTATTTTGCTAAATAAATAATGTCAAGCATATCAATGGTTAGAGAGATTGCGGCATTTTTCTTGCTAACTCAATTAGCTAAGTTGAGCTTATTTTTATTGACTATGTATTTATACTCATTGACAACTTTATTTTTTATGTCTTTTTCATGATGAATAATTGATTTACCAAATTACCTGAGGATAAAAATCTCGAATGTGTCGATCGCAGGTAATAATTGGAGATTGATTATCTTTAGCTAAAGCTACCACAACTCTATCTGCTGGATCTCGGTGATGCCAATCTAAATTAACGCTTTTCAACCAAATATTCTCATCAATAGGAACGATACGGACAACATCGGACTTTTTTAACGCTGCAACGTATTCATTTAAATCAACACCTAAATCTAATTTCTGATTTTTGACTTTGATAGCTATTTCCCAAATAGAAATAGATGGAATTAGACCATTTTTTGTCTTTTCCATTTCTATGCAAGCATTTTTTGCTATATTTGAAAGCCGATCGGGATCTAAACTCCACCAAATCAAAGCACAGGTGTCGAGAACAATTTTCATAATTCTCCCCATTCTTCTATAGTTGGCAAAGTTAAGTCTTCTAAATATTTAACTTTGCCACGCATTTGTCCGAATAGTTCTTCTGTCGTAGGAGCGTCGCAATATCTAGATATTCGTACTACAGGTTTTCCTCGATCCGTTACAATCAACTCATCACCTTCAGATTCAACGTAGCGCAATAATTCTAGTAACTTACTTTTTAGCTTACTCTTAGAAATACTCTTCATTGTTTTGGTCGTGGTCATGACTAGGGTCATTTAGAGTTTACTACAGATAAACC
>CAKZYI010000818.1 GCA_937884735.1 uncultured Pleurocapsa sp. | reverse complement strand
CTCCCGACAATAATTGGTTGAACAAACTAGAAACTGGGTTTGTCCAAAAAAGTGTTAAACGAAGACGGCGCAATACTCAAGCACGCTGGATTTCTATCTTCTCTGCGACCGCACTATTGAGCGGAGCGACAATTTGGGCGTTACTAAATTTGAGGACTGTACAGATTCAAGAAATTAGCGCTTTAATCGAAGTTTCCAAAGCAAATCTGCAAGCCAACAACCAGTTAGATGCAATATTTGAAGCGATTAGAGCCAAGAAAAAATTAGATAAGTTATGGCTGAAAAATAATAATATTTCTCTACGAGTTCTAGGCATTTTAGGACAAACAGTTCACCACAATCAGAATGGATGGAGAGTAAGCGCACGTCTATGGGGCAGGAATGTAAAATTGAGTTCCGATAGTAACCTTGTAGCTGGGGTAGAAGACAAAACAGCTAAACTCTGGGATGCACAAACTGGCGAGCTATTACGAACATTTGAAGGAGATGAGGATTCGGTACAGAGTGTAGTATTGAGTCCTAGCGGGAAACAATTGGCAACTACGTTAATAGCACCTTCATCAAGGGAAACTGTGAGACTGTGGGAAGTGAAATCTGGTGAGCTGTTGCATATTTATAAAACACGTGGGGCTGGGATAAAGAGCATAGTATTCAGTCCTGACGGTGAACTTTTAGCAACAACATCAGATTCGTGGGAAATGGCGGGGACGGCTGAAGTGTGGAAGGTGAAGACTGGAGAATTGCTGTACGCTCTTGAGGGTAGGGCGAATAATGCGATATTCAGTCCTGACGGTAAACAACTGGCGACTAGCGCGCAATCGTCTAGCCAAGCAAATCTATGGGAGGTAGAAACTGGCAAGCTATTGCACAATATTGTGGGACATGAAGGTTCACTAAATAATATGGTATTTAGCCCCGACGGTAAGCAACTGGCAACTGCATCGGATGACAATACTGCTAGGTTGTGGGAGACAAACACTGGTAGGCTATTTCATAAAATACAGAAAAAAGAAGATGACGTAAGATAACACATAATTGGATAAAATGGAAAGAATTTTTAAGCTTAATCGACATGATGGATCTATTAATAGTTTTGCTTTTAGCCCCTATGGTCATCACCTGGCTTCTGCATCGGATGATAATACTGCTATGTTGTGGGAAACAAACACTGGTAGACTTTCGCATACTTTTAAGGGACATAAGAAGTCGGTGACTAAAGTCGAATTTAGTTCTAACGGCGAACAACTAGCAACTGCATCAAGAGACGGCACGGCAAAAGTATGGGACATAAATACAAGTAAAGAATTGCATTCTTTTGGAGAAAGTCCAAGCGGGATGAATGCTGTGGCATTTAGTCCCAATGGCGAACAACTAGCAACTGCATCATGGAGCGGAGCTTCGTTGTGGAATTTGAGCAATGGGGAACTGTTACATACTTTTGATGAATACAATGCAGAGAGTATAGTATTCAGTCCTAATGGCGAAAAACTAGCAACTGCATCAAGAGATGATTTTGCAAAGATATGGGATGTAAGAACTGGTAAGCTGTTCCACACTCTACCACATGAAGAAACGGTATGGAGCGCAGTATTTAGTCGTGATGGTCAACATATTGCAACTGCATCATCAGACAGAACAGCAAGGTTGTGGGATGCAAATACTGGTAAATTATTACAAATACTACAGGAACACGAATACATACCTGATATAGCATTTAGCCCCGACGGTAAGCAACTGGCAACGAGTAATGGAAAAAATAATACTGCAATAATATGGGATGCAACTACTGGTAAATTGTTGCAAACACTACGGGGACACGAAAAAACAGTGTCAAGCATAGTATTTAGTCATGATGGTCAACATATTGCAACTGCATCATTAGACAGAACAACAAGGTTGTGGGATGCAACTACTGGTGAATTGTTGCAAACACTACAGGAACACAAAGGTAAAGTGAAAGATACAGTGTTTAGTCCAGATGACAAGCAATTAGCAACAGCATCAGATAATCATCCATCACGGGTATGGAGAATAGGAGATATTGAGGATATGCTAAAAGTTAGTTGCGACCGAGTGCGTCATTCTTGGAAAGGAGATCGCTCACTCTGTGATGGCGTACCATCAAAAGCGATCGCGCCTATGGTAAGTAAATAAAAATATCTTTGTACCCACTGAATTGATTTAGAGGAATTTAATTGTTGTTAAGATTTATATCGGGCGATCGCCAGAAAGTGGGGCGATAAATCTACTCCCGTGGTAATTAATAAACACCTGAATTTATCCCCTCGTATTATTAATTTCGTCGCTACAGAATACTAGTATCTACAACAATATTAGTTCGAGGTGTCGCCATGACCACATTTACCTCCTAAGCAGCTTTAGAACCCAAAGCTAAATTGCAGATATGGCAGTACGAACCAAAACCATTGCAAAACGATGAAATAGAAGTAAAAGTTACTCACAATGGTCTGTGCCATACAGATATTCACATGAGAGACAATGACTGGGGGGTCAGTAAGTTTCCTCTGGTTGCTGGTCACGAAGTAGTGGGGATTGTTACCGAAGTTGGGGCGGATGTTACCAATCTCAAGCGAGGAGATAGAGTGGGTTTGGGCTGGATTCGTAATTCCTGTCGCAACTGCTATCATTGCTTGCAAGGAGAAGAAAATATTTGTAAACAGGGCTTTACAGGTTTGATTGTGGGCAATCATGGCGGATTTGCCGATAAGGTACGATCTAAAGCTGATTTTGCCTATAAGATTCCTGATGCCCTCGATTCTGCTTCGGTCGCGCCTTTGTTGTGTGCGGGCATCACGGTTTATACTCCCCTACGCACCTACATCAAATATCCAGGGATGAAAGTGGGTATTGTCGGTATTGGTGGTTTGGGACACCTGGCGATAATGTTTGCCAGGGCGATGGGTGCAGAGGTTACTGTGTTGTCTTCTCATGTCGATAAAGCTGATGAAGCCAAGCAGTTTGGGGCGCATCATTTTTATCAATGGGGTAGCGACGCAGACCAGGAAGTAGCTGGATCTTTGGATTTGTTACTCAGCACTTCTTCAGCAGAATTAGACTGGGATTTGGCTTTTAGCCTGTTGGCTAATAACGGTATTTTATGCTTTCTCGGTATTCCCGTATCCAGTATCAATGTGCCTTTAATTCCGCTAATTTTTGGACAGAAATCGGTTGTCGGTAGCGTGGTAGGAGGACGCAGATATATGCAAGAAATGCTAGATTTTGCTGCTATCAATCAGATTAAACCTCAGATCGAAACTATGCCATTGAGTCGGGTAAATGAAGCGATGGATCTAGTTTTGGCAGGGAAAGCCCGCTATCGCATTGTATTGGTGTCGTGAATTGACAACAGATAGTCGCCAATTTTAAATAAACAATTTTGATTAACAGCATGATGATTCATCATATTTTTATTTCCACCGAATATCTACTGATAAAACTATTTGATAATAGTTATTACGCCCCTTTCCTTTCTCATTCTGGTAGTCACGTGGTTTTTGCTATTACAAAAAATAAAGGGGGAGAAGTTGATGTTTTTTAGAGATATAGTTCGTTTTATCGATCGCAATCCTTCTTTATTGGAAGACTTTCCTAGTAATATTAATTTTCCTCTAGATCGAAATAGCGATAGTCAAATAACGGGTACAGAAGACAGCGATTTGCTAGTGGGTTTATGGGGCAACGATAGTTTGTTGGGGTTGGGAAGCAACGATCTAATTATTGGCGGTGCGAACAACGATACTCTAGATGGGGGCGAAGGAGACGATCTTTTAATCGGCAATTCAGGAGAAGATATTGCTGCTTATAGTCAGACTAAAACTAATTATATCTTTAAAGGGGATAGCGATCGCCTAGAGGTAATTGGTGCGTCAGGGAGAGACACCTTAATCGGCATTGAATCTGTAGAATTTGGGGATGGTGTGATGGCAGTAGACCATCTTAACTTTTTGCCCGCACCTTTATATGAAGATATTGAAGTAATTGAAACCACTATCCCCGATACGGGAGATGCGATCGATATTTACCTACCTGAAGGTGAAGTTACCAACTTACCCGTAGCAATCTTTCTTCAAGGGGCAAATGTCGATAAATCTAACTATTCTACCTATGCTGAAACGGTAGCCAGTTACGGATTTTCAGTAGTTGTCCCCAACAACCTTAGAACTATCGATCTTCCTGCACCAGCACCAGATATTACGGGCTATTTAGCCGAATTACCCCAAATAAATGAGGATTTTGACTACCTCCGCACTCCCGAATCTCCCATCGATGATGCGATCGATCCTGATACTTTAGTTCTTTTGGGTCATTCTTTTGGCGGTGCAGCAGGACTTTATGCCCTTCAGGGTACTTGTGACATACCAAACTGTCCTTTTGGGGAATTTGATCGCCCTGAAGAATTGGCAGGGGGCATCTTTTTTGGTACGGATCTCAAGCCATCTCTGGGTAATAACCAACCATCCCCACCAGTACCATTAATCGACAACAATGATTTACCCACTGGTTTGATTTTGGGCAGCAACGACGGTATTTCTTTCCCAGAAGAAACTCTAGAAACTTACGAACAAATTCAAGATCCACCCAAAGCATTAATCAGCGTCGATGGGACAAATCACTTTGGCATCACCAACGAAAACGACCCTCTAAACCCTTCTACTACTCCAGTGGAAGTTCCACCTATTACTCCAGAAATTAACCCTCAAGAAATTCCCCAACCAATTGCGATCGATACCATTGCTACTTGGAGTGCATTATTTTTACGGGCAACGGTTTTAGATGATACAGATGCCTATGATTTCGTTTTTGGTACGGGAGACGAATTAGATGGCAACGCTAGCGTCATCAGTGAAGTTTCAGGTGATTTCTAAGTTGGTAACGATAATTTTTTAGTTTCTCCCACAGACGCGGATACGCAGAGATTAAAAGAAATTAAAAGCTAAAGGCTAAAAGCTAAAGGCTAAAGGCTGATTATAGACTAACATCACATTTTTCATTAGAGAAGTATTATGGCAGAAATTTTTGGTACGATAAAAAGCGATTTGCTCTTTGGCACTCCTGAAGACGATGCGATCTATCTCTTAGAAGGAAATGACGGTCTTGTCAGCGCGGGAGAAGGTAACGATACAGTATTCAGTGGACTTGGTGACGATAATATTTTTGGTGCTGCGGGAGATGACAGTCTCTTAGGTGGCGAAGGAGCGGATTATATTCTTGCAGGAGAAGACAACGATACGGTTGATGGAGGCAGCGAAAAAGATGTTTTAATCGGCGAAAATGGTAACGATACTATTTATGGCAGAGAAGGGAATGACTTAATTCTCGGTGATGTCGATGATGCTAACGTTATTGCCAACTATCTTCTTTATGGCGGTGAGGGTGACTATAACATCACTGGCGTAAAAGGACACGACTCGGTTTACGGGGAGAGGGACAAGGATATTGTTAGCGGTGGTTTCGGGGACGATCTAGTTAGTGGTGGAGAAGATGACGATCTGGTTTTTGGCGCGTTTGATAACGATCTAGTTTACGGAGATGGGGGAGACGATGAGGTAAGTGGGGGTACGGGCAACGATTCGGTATATGGTGGCGAAGGTGCGGATACAATTATTGGGACGAGTAAATTTAGTCCGCAGCCTGGCGTTGGCGAGATCGACTTACTGACAGGAGATGAAGATGAAGATGTTTTTATCTTGGGACAAGTATCATTGACTGGAAATCAAGATGTTTTTTATGACGATGGAGACAGCACCACCTCTGGATACAATGATTATGCTTTGATTACCGATTTTGATACTGAAGAACAAGATAAAATTCAGTTGGTAGGAGACATTAGCGATTATTCCTTAACTGAATCCCCCGATGGTTTTCCGTCTGGGACAGCAATTTATTTGAACAGTAGCGAAACTCCAGAACTAATTGCCATAATTGCTGATATTCCCCCAGATAGCCTAGACTTAGACAATCCCGACCAGTTTCAAGGTTCTACCCCCA
>CAKZYI010000817.1 GCA_937884735.1 uncultured Pleurocapsa sp. | reverse complement strand
CCCCTAGTAAATTAGTTCCTACCAAATCCGCAGCAGATAGGGAGTTATAGCTACAGAGAAAACAGGGATATTTTAAGGGCAATATGGCAGAACGAGATCTAAATCCTGTAGATGAGCTAATTAAACAAAGAATACAAGAATTTATCAGTTATTTAGATCGAGAAACAGAAACATACGATATCTATCATTCCCAAGACTGTATCAGCAGCAATGCCCTAAAAGTAATGCGAGACAGGAACAGTATTCCCCATTTTATTCGCACCGTACATCATATTGATGAGTTTAATAGTTCCTATTTACAACAGTGCCACGATCGCTCTATCCTCGAACCAGATTTGTGTCTGTGTGTCTCTAACTATTGGCAAAAACAATTACAACAGCAGTATCATGTCACCGCACCAGTAATTATTAACGGCGTAGATATAGAGAGATTTTCTAGAAAGCTCAATAGCAAAGAAGCTAAGTTAAAACAGCAGCTAGGAATTAACGGCAATCGGGTCTATCTTACGATTGGCGGCATCGAACCCCGCAAAAATTCTTTAAAGTTATTAGAAGCTTTTGTGGAAGTATTAAAAACCTATCCCGAAGCACAGCTTATCATTGCTGGTGGCGAAACCCTATTCGATTACGAACCCTATCGCCTAAAATTTTTCAATCTGGCACAACAGCATAATATAGTTATCGGCAAGTCCCTAATTCTACCTGGAGTAATGGCAGATGAAGATATACCCATTTTATATCGCTGCGCCGATGCCTTTATCTTTCCCTCCGTCAAAGAAGGTTGGGGACTGGTATTATTAGAAGCGATCGCATCTGGGTTGCCCACAATTACCTCCAATATTCCTCCCTTTACCGAATTTCTTGATCGCGATTCATCCATACTGGTAAATCCTAATTTCAAAGACAACATTGCCGACGCTATGCTAAATATACTAGACAAAGATATTGCTCAAAAACTAATCAACAATAGCGCAACTATTCCCGAACAATATTCCTGGCAAAAATCCGCCCAAATGCACCTAAAACACTACAACCAACTATTACAAAACCATTAGCTTTTGTACAGACAAGGCATGCCTTGTCTCTAACTGACATTGCGACTCATTAAAACCTATGCCTGAAATCAACTTTAAAATTCAATGGCCAGATGGCACAGAGCAAAACTGCTACTCTCCTTCTCTGGTAGTCAAACAATACTTTAATCCTGGCGAAACCTACGAATTACAAGAGTTCGTGAATAAATCCCGTACTGCTCTAAATATAGCAAGCGATCGCGTCAAAAAAGCTTATGGTTTTCCCTGTAGTCGAGCTTTGGGACAACTAAAACAAATTGAGTCAAAAGCAATTGAATATCAACAACTTCCTCTGCCAAAAGTTAAGTTGATCGACTTTATTGAATAAGGTTTAAAAAATCAAGGAATAATATATTTAAATTCATGAAAAATAATACGAAAAAAAGCCACTGAGTATAAATTAAATTGTAATAAACTAAAGCCGACTTTGACGATCGCTTTTAAGATTACTATGATTAAAATCTTGTAACTAACTATAGTTTTATTCAATTTCAACACAACAAAATCTTACGTGTTCAAAATACTATCCATTTGCTTTTGTTTATTTTTTTTGCTTTCCTGTAATACAAATACCAACGAAGCAAATCTACTTTCGGCTAAAGCAACCCGAGTACTCAGCGGTCAAACTATTGAAGTGATGTTAACAGAAACATCAAAAATAACTAAAGTTAGAATTACAGGTATTGATGCGCCAGATTTACGCCAGTCTCCTTGGGGAGAAACAGCGCGAGAAAGATTAACAGAGTTAGTTATGGGTGTGCCCATCAGTATCGAAACTGATAACCTAAAAAGCGATCGCTTCAACCGAATCAATGCCCATATTTGGCAAAATAATACCTCGATTGGTGAACAGCTTGTCAAAGAAGGTTATGTTCTCGCCAACATGGAATATCCCCACTCATATAGTAAGCTGCTTATAGATGCTCAAGAGTATGCTCGCTAGATGGGTTACGGAATCTGGAATCCCAAGCAAGCACTACGGCAAACTCCTAATCAATTCCGTTTAAAGATTAAACCATGACTCAACTTACTCCCGAACAATTGCAAATTTTCTTAGATGTCGCTACCGAATCAGTTTTAGCTGCGGGTGCAGTGTTAAAAGATCGTTGGGGTAAGTTTAATAATGTTCAAGAAAAAGGTCGTCAGGGAGATTTAGTTACTGAAGCAGATAAACTAGCAGAAGCAGAAGTTTTAAAAGTACTCAATCGCCATTTACCAGACCATCAGATATTAGCAGAAGAGTCTGGAGCATTGGGTAATGCTAATAGCCAATATTTGTGGGCGATCGATCCTCTTGATGGTACAACTAACTATGCTCATGGTTTGCCCCTAGTTGCCACTTCTGTTGGCTTAATGATCGATGGAGTGCCTTCTGTGGGCGCAGTTTATAATCCTTTTAGCGACGAACTATTTCGCGCAGCAAAAGGCTTGGGTGCAACCTGCAATCGTATTCCTATCAGAGTATCTCAAACAGAAGAATTGAGCAAAAGTCTACTGAATACTGGGTATGCTTACGATCGCAGTAGCCTGTGGCAGACTAGATGGCTATTGGGAAAGAGGGATTCAACCCTGGGATATGGCGGCAGGAATTGTTATTGTTGAAGAAGCGGGAGGAAAAGTTACAGCTTACGATGGTAGTCCTTTAGACATTGCCTCTGGTCGTATTTTGGCTACAAACAGTTTGATTCACGATAGTTTGAGCAAGGCTTTGTTAGAAACTCCAGACCTTACAAGCTGGAAAAAGTAGTGTTAAGTTCTCTTTTTATATAGTACTTATGTCTGTTTAAGATGTTCCAACAGTAGCATGTTATAAATAATTTTGTAAATTTTTGTGTATAGATGGCAATTTTCCAAGTTGCTCTACGTCATTAGATAGTAGACGTTCAGAGTTTTTTTTAGTGCTTTACACTACTTATCGAGATCTGGCAAAACTGCTTTAATATTCAAAGTCATACATATTATTTAGATTAGAGCCTACACTATCCAATCAAATTATGAAATTATCTCTCCCCATCGCCATCGCAACTATGACAACTATCGGCATGAGTGCAATCGCACCTATGCAGTCAGCTAATGCTACAGAGTTCGACGAATTTGCTGTAGATCAAAGTCAATTTGTGGCAGTTGCAGTGCCATACAACTATAGAAGATATAAGCTAGCCATTATTGAGCAAGTTCCTGGTCAAAAAGCCTGCTGGAGTGAATCTGGTAGTAGCCCTACCGTTGTAGATTTAAAATTGCTCAATTTTGACCACACCAATGATTGTCTCAAGGCAGTCGACACCAATGGTTATTCGTTGAGAATCAATGGTAAAGACGATAAGGTAGCTTATCTTCTCAACCTAGTAGAAAATAACGGAGAATTAAGGCTAGTTGCCGATCACAAAGATCCTAGAGAGCCTAATGTAGTTATTGGACGTACTAACGGTTTGATTGAGTCTCCAATGAAAATAGAACTCGATCCCGATTGGCAATTTACCAAACGCTTGTATGAAGGCAGTGCTATTCAACATATTTACATGAGCAACAATCCCAATCCTCAAGTATTGGAAAATGTTGCTACTTTGCCAACTACCAACCTTCCTGGCACTGGTGGTCAAGCTAGTACTCCCTCTCCTCAGCCATTACCTCAAGAACAACCAACAGCCGTGGCTTCTGAACCAGCTCCACCTGATACAGTTGAAGGATTTATTACTAATATCTTGACCCCTCTTTCTCAAGCTGTATACAACACATATAATAGTTTGTTTACTACTACTCCCAGCGGTAGCAAGTAGTTTTTGACCAGTAAATCTAAATTTTATAAAGTAATTTAGTAGCTCTAGATAATTATCTAGGGCTATTTATTTGGTCAATAGATTCCTAAAAAAATCTAACAAAATATCATAAAGCCAAGACTTTGCTGTAAACCTACTATAACAAGCAGAATTCTGGTGTTTTTCATGACCGACAAAAAGTATATTCTCTCTCTAGATTTAGGCACTACAGGTAATCGAGCAATTTTATTTGATCGCCAGGGGAATGTTGTTGGTCAGGCTTATAAAGAATTAACCCAAAATTATCCCCAGCCAGGATGGTTGGAACACGACGCTACGGAAATTTGGCAGGATGTACAAGAAGCTATTAAGCAAGTAATTAGCAACAATAAAGCAAAAGCTACAGAAATTGCGGCTATTGGTTTGACTGTTCAAAGAGAAACTTGTTTACTCTGGGATAAGACTACAGGCATCCCTTTACACAAAGCTATTGTATGGCAAGATCGACGTACTGCTGATAAATGCGATCGCCTAAAAGCAGAAGGCAAAGCTGATGTGGTGCAGCAAAAAACAGGTTTGGTATTAGATGCCTATTTTTCTGCTACTAAGCTTTCTTGGTTGATTGATTGGGTGAAAGAAAACAAACCCGATACCAATTGGGATAATGTAATCGCAGGTACGGTAGACACCTGGGCATTATGGAATTTTACAGGCAGACAGGTTCATGCAACAGATATTAGCAACGCTAGCCGTACTATGTTGATGAATTTGGATACAGGCAACTGGGATGACTCGTTATTAGAGTTATTTGGTATTCCTCGTCAAATCATGCCTGAAATTAAGCCTAGCATGGGCATATTTGGTAATAGCAGTCAAGATATATTAGACGAAAAAATTCCCATTTCAGCTATTTTTGGCGATCAACAAGCGTCTTTGTTCGCCCATGGCTGCGATCGCCCCGGATTGCTAAAATGTACCTATGGTACGGGGTGTTTTTTGGTAGCGCAAACAGGTACAAAAGTTACTCGATCTAATAATCAACTCCTTTCTACTGTGGCATGGAGTACTCCAAACCAAACCAATTACGCCTTAGAAGGGGCAATCTTTACTACAGGTGCAGCAATTCAGTGGTTGCGTGATGGCTTGAAGCTGATTGATAATGCAGCAGAAACAGAATCTCTTTGCCAACAGGTAGACAATACCGATGGAGTTTATTTTGTCCCTGCCTTAAGTGGTTTGGGTGCGCCTCACTGGGATATGAAGGCGCGGGGCGCATTTTTGGGTATTACTGGCGGCGTACAAAAAGAGCATATGGTAAGGTCAGTACTCGAAGCGATCGCTTATCAGGTTAAAGAAGTAGTAGAAGCTGTTAACAAAGACAGTGCTAATCCCGTCTCCTTACTCAAAATTGACGGTGGCGCAGCGCAAAATAACTTTTTAATGCAGTTTCAGGCAGATGAGTAGGGAGTGCCTTTAGAACGTCCTGTGGTACTAGATGCCACTGCTCAAGGAGCAGCTTTTGGTGCGGGTTTGGCAATCGGTTTTTGGGATGATTATAATAAATTAATTAGCGATCGCAAGGTGGATAAGGTATTTGAACCAGGTGCAGGACAATCTCAAGCACAGGGTAATTATACTACATGGTCGAGAGCTGTAACTAGGGCTAAAAACTGGATTGAATAGCATTAGTAGTTGGTAAATAAAACGATCGTTTTAGCTAAAGCGATCGCTTTAAAAACTATAATAAATTTTCTCTTAAACGTTATTCTTCAGGCTTCAAAGGGAATTTTATAATTAGGGCTAATACTAGCTAAATATTAATAATCAAAAATTTATAGACAAGTATAAAATTATGACCACCCCAGAAGACAAAGAAAGAGAATTTAATCTTCGCGAAGCAGAATTACAGGCAAAGGAAAGAGAACTAAAACTAAGGGAAATGGAAGCGGAAATATATCAAGATCACAAATCTCAGGAAGTTGAAGTCGATCCTCCCATGTATCGTACTCAAAAGCACAATCCACCCGACAGTTCAATTCAGAAATTTGGCAAAAAAATAATTAAGTTTGCCAAGTTTGGTGGCTTTGTAATTGGTGGCATTGCTATTATCAAAATCGGCTTCTTTGTAGGGATGTGGATTACCTATTTGATGATGGCAGGAATTATTGCTGCCGTTGGTTATCAAATATTTCTTAAGGAAGATTAATAGCTAACAAATGAAAATTATTTTAACTTTTATATATTGCTAGGTTATTAATTGATTTTGTTTTGTCTTGCTCTCAGTATCACATAAAACTGAGAGCAAATATTATTTCAAGAAAACACTATTGATGTTGTGTAAATGGTAAATAAAATATAGCTTATTCAAGCATAAAAAAACACATTAATGTTAGCTTTAATTTTTCAATACCAAAGTGCCTGCTACCATATCATGCAGAGCTTGTCTTTTGCTTGTGAATGCTGCCATTATATATCCAATCAACAAGATCAAAATAGAAAGATATTTAGCAAAATGTCTTCCCGTAGCATTAAAGAAAGAAATAGGTTTGCCATCCAAATTTGTTACTTTAATTCCTAATGCTTGTTTGCCTAAAGTAGCTTGTTTTGGAGAACTATCCATAAAAGAACAATATAGCCAAGCAATTACAATTCCTGCGATACTTCCTAGCACTCCTGCCAAAGCTTGAGCTGTTTCTGCATCACCTACAATAATTCCTATACTTAAGCCAATAGCAAAGCCTGCAATGATACCAATAATATTAACAACAATTCCATCGATAATAGCTGCACAAAATCTCAGCCAAAAACCTGCATATCTCATATGATTATTTTAATTTCAACATATTTATAATTCCCTAAAAATATTATTTTCCTGTCATAGTTAATTTTACTTATTAACTAATATAAATAGATAAAATAAATACTTATTTTTAACGTTGCTGATTTTAAGTATAAGACCGATAAATAATCTATTAGTAGCTATTAGCTATTAGCCATTGGTGGCTAGTTAAAATATAATTGTTTTAGTCTACTTCTATGAATAGTGGCTTTAATATTAGCCAACACTAAATATAGATTAGAGCAAATTTTATATGGCGATCGCTACAGCAGGGATTAAAGTTCATGAAAATACTCCAAGAGCTTATAGCTTATAGCTTATAGCTTATAGCTTATAGCTAAAGACCATTTGACAAACAACACACAACCTTAACTTGTCACGATTGGCTATTAGCTATTAGCTTTTTAGTTGATCTGCTTCACTGTGAAATAATGCCGAACTTCAGCAACACCTTATATTTAATATATTTAATCTTCAACAAAGTAATCAGAATCAATTTTCTTGACTTCATATCTTGCGATCGAGGTTACACCAACGTCATGCTCAATCATTAACTCAGTTAGTCTACTACCATTAACTAAAATAATTTTGCTATCAATACGAGTAACATAATCAATAGCACCTTTTGTGAAATTCGAGGTAGTTATAAATATTCCTTTTTTTGCATTTTGTCCTAATAGCGCGCCAGCAAACTTTTGTATTTCTGGTCTACTTACAACATTATCCCAACGTTTAGCTTGAATATAAATAACATCTAAACCCAATCGATCTTCTTTTATGATTCCATCTATTCCTTCATCTCCAGATTTACCAACAGCTTGACCAGCTTCTTTTCTTGAACCACCATATCCCATACTTACGAGCAAATCTACAACCAGATGTTCAAAAAAGTATGGTGAACATTGTTTAATACTCTCTAATATTTCTGTGGACAAATTATTCTGTAATTTTTGATGAGCAGCTTCTAAAATTTCTTCAGGAGTTTCTATGATTGTTTCTTTTATTATATTGTCTGAGCAAAGGTCATTTTTTATTTCTATAAATTGGACGAACTCATCATATTTTTTCAAATACTTAGCACTAATATATTGAGGATTATCTGATAATAATTTAATTCCCCTAGATGTAATTGAAAAGAAACCTCGACGTGGATAACTCAATAATCCTGCTTTTTTTAAGTATGTCCTAGCCCAACTAACTCTATTATAAAATCGGCATTCTCCTCCACTTGGGAGTAACTCGTTTTTTTCATCTTCTGTCAAACTAAACTGATTTGAAAGAATACTCACTACTTCACTTAAAGAGTGTTCTTGTTTGTCTCCAGCAAATTTAAGTAAAGGAAGCATAATAGCCTGATAGTCTGGAATTGGCATTACTCGAAAAGTAAACTAAACGCTTTATATATAATTCCCATAACCTAATAATTTCTATCTACTCTCTGCGTTTTTGCCCAGAAAACGAAGCTGGATAAATGTATTTGCGAAGGATTATTAATCAATTAATCTATTTCATCCCACCAAGACCAAATTGTATAAAATAAACAAAAAATACACATTAAAATAAATAACATACCGAATTTAATGCTAACGATATCTATTTTCATAATTTGATTAGCTAAATAAATAGCCGTCATTGCTATAAAAAATAATATTGCTATTACAGATTTATAAATATCATTTTTAGATTGTTCAACATTCAGTTGATAAGGATTTTCTTTTAGTGTTTTTTTTCTTAATACTTCTGCAGAAACATAAAAAGGCAATAATAGAATAAAGGCTCTAATTAAATATGAGAAAGTCATAGAAAGTAAAGTGAAATAAATCTACGCAGAAATAATTAAGCTTATCTTTTTATAGGTTTAGTCAATTAACGCTACACAAGATTTTATTCCTGTTTCTCTTAAGCTTGATAAATATCGTTTCCCTGTTTCAACCAATTTAAAATATCGTCCAGCTTAAAATATTTTTGATAAATATTCTATTAACAGCTTGAATCTAACACAATATTTTATCTTGTAGGGTAGGCGACCGAAAGTAAGGCTTTAGCCACAACTAATACTTTAGTGCAAATAATTAAACTCTAAAATTGAAATTTAGTTACCTGTTGCCCAGCAAAACAAAGATATTAAATATTAAAATATATCGCTATAGGATAATAGGTAATAATTATATTTATTTTTTTAAATTATCTTTTATAGAGTTAAATCTACTATGTCGAATACATGATAATAGAAATGTTCTTGCAATATCTGTTTATACCTTTTTGTCCATTCAGCACCAAAACGGCTTCTAAATGCTGGCAAAATGTCCACGAGCTGACGAGTAAAAATTAAATGAGCTAGCTGTACAAATAGCACATCGTCTTCTGATGCAGTCTTAATCAATTGTTCTTCGCCATCAATTTGATACAGCATCACAATTACATTGGCACTAATATTTAAGTAACTAGCGTCGTCGTAATTCCATCGAGTTTGATCGCCAATACAGGAAACGCGATTTCCAATCCATGAACCAATTAGGGTATGACGATTAACATAATTAAAATGGTCTGACTTAGTCAGCATCATACAAAAATCTCTAGTCGATAAATGACAATAGCTAATACCTCTAAACTTATCACTGCATTGACTCAAACTAACACTAAATTTTAGTTTTTTATCGTGATTAGCATAATAAAAATATTCGCCCATATTTTACTGTTTGTTACTTTATAAAGTTGGCAAATTATTAAATTGAACTTTATCAATACCTATTACCTTAAAATAAACTGTAGTGTTGGTAAATAATTAAACTCCGAAGATAGAATTTAATTATCTATTGCCCACCAAAATAAAGATATTAAGTACTAAAATATCTCGCCGCAGGATGATAAGTAATAATCGCCGTAGTAGACTGTTCAGGATATAGCTGTTCGCTTTCATCCATGTACATATTGATGCGTTTAGTATCCAACAAATCTAATTGCTTGTACTGATCCTCAATATTAGGACAAGCAGGATAACCAAAACTATAGCGCGAACCCCGATAACGCTGTTGCAAGATGTCGCGGATTTTGTCCGACTCTTCGGCTTCAAAGCCTAACTCCAGGCGTATCTTAGTATGCGTCCATTCTGCGAGTGCTTCCGCCATTTGTACCGCCATACCGTGATAGTAGAGGTAATCGGTATAGTTATCGGCTTTGAATAGCTTTTGGGCATATTCCGTGGCAACTTCACCTACTGTTACCGCCTGCATGGGAAAGACATCAAATGTCCCCGATTCTTTTGATGCAAAGAAATCTGCAATACACAGGCGTTTGCCCGAACCCTGACGGGGGAATTCAAAAGATGTGACGGGTTTTGGTAGAGACTTACCATGGTACGTCTCTACTGTGGTGGGATCGTAAACATACAATGTATTTCCGACCGCATTGCAGGGGAAATAACCATAGATAATAGTTGGATCTAATAGATTATCGGCGATGATTCTTTGTTTCCATTCTTCTAATACTGGATGAACCTTTCTCGCTAAAAACTCGTCGTAGTCTTCTCTTGACTGATCTTTTGGCTTACGGAATTGCCATTGTCCGACAAATAGTGCCTGTAGATCTAAATAGGGAAAAACTTCTTCAATGGGTATATCTTCCGCTTTTAGTATCTTCGTACCCCAGAAAGGAGGAGTCGGACGTTCTATATCCAAAGCTACTGCTTCGGAACGTTTTGTGTCAATGACTTTTGGTTCGGCTGGTTTGCTAACCTCATCGACGAAGATTTTATCTTGGTTTTCTCCTTCAAAGGGTTTTACTTCGCCATCTTCTATGGGCGATGTGTCTTCTTCATCCAAAAATCCTTGAATATCGTCCCAATTATCATCAGCCTTGGCGGGCATTAGTTTATCCATGAAGTGTAAATCTGCAAACGCATCTTTACCATAGATAACTTTGCCGTTGTAAACATTCTGACAATCCTGATGAACGAATTTAGGAGTTAATGCTGCACCACCTAAGATAATAGGAACAGTAATACCTTTTTCGTTGAAAGTTTCTAGGTTATCTTTCATAAACGCCGTAGATTTCACCAGCAAGCCACTCATGGCAATACAGTCTGGCTGGTGTTCTTCGTAGGCTTGAATGATGGTTTCTACAGGTTGTTTAATTCCTAGGTTGATTACTTTGTAACCATTATTGGAAAGAATAATATCTACTAAGTTTTTACCAATATCGTGAACGTCACCTTTGACAGTAGCAATAACAAATTTTCCTTTACCACTATCGTCAGCTTCTTCTTTATCCATGTGAGGTTCGAGGTGTGCCACCGCTGCCTTCATTGTTTGTGCCGACTGGAGTACAAAGGGTAGCTGCATTTGTCCCGAACCAAATAGTTCGCCAACAACCTTCATTCCATCTAACAAAAAGATATTAACAATATCTAATGGAGGATATTGCTGCAAGGCTTCATCTAATGCTTCGTCTAAGCCAATACGTTCCCCGTCAATAATATGTTGTTTGAGACGTTCTTCAATGGGAAGATTCTTATCAACTGCTTCAGCTTTTTTAGCTTTTTTACCTGCAAAAAGAGTAGTTAATTCTCCTAAAGGATCGTAGGTACAGATATCCCCATCGAATTCCCGCTTGTCATAAATTAAGTCGTAACAAATTTTTTGATGTTTAGGATCTATTTTAGAAAGAGGTAATATCTTGCTGGCGTTAACAATAGCCGAATCTAAGCCTACCTGCATACATTCATGGAGGAAGACAGAATTTAATACCTGTCTGGCTGCAAGGTTTAAACCAAAGGAAACATTAGACACGCCCAAGAGAACATGACATCCTGGTAATTCTGCTCTAATTCTTTTGGTTGCTTCAACGGTTGCCTTTCCATTTTCTCTGTCTTCTTCAATACCTGTCGATACTGGCAAAGCTAAGGGATCGAAAAAGATTTCCGTTGCAGGAATACCGTATTCAATGGCAGCATCATAAGCACGTTTTGCTATTTCAAACTTTTTATCCGCAGTACGCCCCATACCATCTTCATCGATAGTACCAATAACTATTCCTGCACCATATCTTTTGGCTAAATCTAGTACTTGATAAAATCTTTCTTCTCCATCTTCGTAGTTGGTAGAGTTGAGAATACATTTCCCCCCCGCTACTTTTAAACCCGCCTCCATCTTGGTGTGTTCGGTGGAGTCAAGCATCAAAGGGAGGGTGACATTATTCACAAGACGAGATGCAAGTTCGTGCATATCTCTTTCCCCGTCTCGTCCTACATAGTCCACGTTAACATCAAGAACGTGCGCCCCTTCTTTTACCTGAGATTTGGCTAGGGAAACTAAGCTATCCCAGTCTTCATCATTGAGTAGGGTACGGCATTTTTTAGAACCACTGGCGTTTAATCTCTCACCGACAATTAGGAAAGAATTATCTTGGATGTAAGGCTGGGTACTATAAATAGATGCAGCGGAAGGCTCGTAATGAGGATGACGTTCTTTTGGCTTTAAGTCAACAGTCATCTCGGCTAATTGGGCAATATGGTCGTAACGAGTACCGCAACAACCACCAACTATTTGCACTCCCAAATCTTCGACAAAGTGCATCAAAGACATACGTAGTTCCATCGGCGTAAGCTTGTAGTGGGCTTGCCCGCCAACGTTTTCTGGTAAACCCGCATTGGGTACGCAAGAAACAATAAAGGGTGAATGTTCGGAAAGATACTTGATATGCTCCTTCATTAAATCAGGCCCTGTAGCGCAGTTTAACCCTAAAATATCAATAGGGTAGCGTTCTAGTATTGCTAAGGCTGCATCTATTTCTGTCCCGACAAGCATTGTTCCCATCTGTTCCATGGTTACAGAAACCATTAGGGGAAGTCTTGCGCCTTTTTTGTCAAATACTTCTTCGATCGCATTTAATGCTGCTTTAATCTGCAATACATCCTGGCAGGTTTCCACTAGCAGTAAATCTACACCACCATCATAGAGTGCTTCGGCTTGTTCTACATAAGCATCTTTTAAACTGTCAAAATCAATATGTCCCAGGGTTGGTAATTTGGTACCAGGTCCCATTGAACCAGCCACAAAGCGAGGTTTTTCTGGTGTAGAATATTCTTCTGCTAGTTCTTTCGCTAACTGAGCAGCAGCTTTGTTGAGATAATAAGCTTTGTCTGCAATATCGTATTCAGCCAAAACTAACTTAGTACCGCCAAAGGTATCAGTTTCAATTACATCTGCACCAGCTTCTAGAAAGCCACGGTGTACTTGGGCTACTGCTTCAGGTTTGGTGTGGATGAGGTATTCATTACATCCCTCATATTCTGCACCACCAAAGTCTTCGGCGGTAAGGTTTTGGACTTGAAGATTTGTACCCATCGCACCATCAAATACTAACACAGGGCGATCGGGACTACGGAGACGGTCTAGGAAGATGCTGTTCATTGCTAGCGACTGCTGATCAACAGATTAATTTACATTAAGTATTATTATATGGTTGTCTGGGATGAAAAAGGTAGTGATGTATCGTGTTTGCTAATGTATGGGAATTCAGCAGAGCTATCAAAAATTGTTTCACATCAAAGCTAGTTAGCTAATTTATCTACATTTATCTGTGAAGCCATCCTTTTCTATATTCATCACTAATAAATTGATAAATTCAAGAGATACTACTCTTGGAAAAGGATAAATATTACTTAGGTTTTTTCTGACAGTAAGCTATGGGAATTAATGAAATCAACTAAAACTCCAAAACATTCTAATATGTAGGATGAATGAGGTCGCGATTGAATAAATTATTGGTCAAGACTCATTTTGTTGCTAACTAAAACTCTCACATAGGGTGAATATTGAATGTTTGTTAGAAAAAAAATCGACTACTATCCCATAACTATAATAGTGCTAATATTCGCCATCGATTTACTAGTTTTTTTTCTCAGTCCCTCTTGGATACTAACTTTATTTTGGGGCTTTACAAGCATATATATTAAAGGCTTTACTTGTTCTCTCAATCATCATCATCAACACTACAAATTTTTCTCGGAAAAATGGGCAAACCGAATAATTGAGTTTGTAATGGGTTTGCAAACTGGTGTTGTGGGCGAACTTTGGGTACTGCATCATACCCTAGGACATCACAAGAATTATCTCGATCAAACTAAAGATGAATCTGGTTGGCAAAAAGAAAATGGCGAAACAATGAATGTGCTGGAGTACACTTTTCATGTCGGCAATACAACTTATGCTAGATGAGTTATAGTTGGAGAGAGATAGCCCCGAGAAAGAATGCGTTTGATTCAAAATATAGTAGTTACTTTTGCTACGATCGCTTTTTTTACTTGGTACAACTGGTACAACGCTCTAGTTGTGTTTATTCTGCCTATGCTGATTTTGCTTTACGCTACAGTATTTGACACTTATAAACATCATTCAGGGTTAGACACTCAAGATCCTTATAAGGCTACCTACAACATTATTGACCCCACCTATAATTGGTTTACCTGTAATTTGGGTTATCATACTGCTCATCATCTTCAATGTGGCAAACACTGGGCAGAATTACCAGCATTACACGAACAGATTAAAGATAAAATTCCTCAAGATTTATACCGAGAGGCTGGTTTTCCTTTTCCTCAAGTTACTAAATTGATCGGATTGTCGAAAAATTTGATATCGATAATACAAAGCAGTATTAAAAGTAGAGGCATCAATAGAACTTAAAAAGCTTTCCTAATAAAAGAAAAGCTTCTAAACAGCTAGATATTTTAACCTATTTTGTCTTTAAGGCGATCGCTTACTCGTAAAGCATTAGCTATGATAGTTAAGGTTGGATTTACTGCGCCCATACTAGGAAAGAAACTACCGTCTACTACATAGAGATTTTCTACATCATGGGTGCGACAATTGAGATCTAAAACATTAGTTTTTGGATCTGAACCAAATTTACAAGTCCCTACTTGGTGCCACACTGCCGAAAGGGGTACTTGAGTAACCATAAACATGAAAAAGCCAATTTGACGCAGATATCCTTGCCACATACTGACAAAATCTTGGTGAGTTTTTACATTGTTGGGAGTAAAATCTACTTTGATTTGTCCCTCTTCGGTTATGGTTACTCGGTTGTTAGGATCGGGAAGATCTTCACTAGTTAGCCACCAATCTACTGCATGTTCTGCCATATACTCTAGGGTGGGTTTGGGTATAGAGCCAGGAGAAAATATGTCTAGTCTATTCCATTTGGACTTACCCGTCATTTGAATTTGTCCGAGGGGATATTCGCTTTCGGAATTGGCAAAGTAAAAGTCATTGAAGCCTAAAGTTTTTTGAAAAGCAGTATGATTGGGCTTATCTGCGATCGCCACAATTGCTGAATGATTGTGTAACATTAAGTTGCGCCCCACCATACTTGAAGAGTTAGCCAAACCATTAGGATGCTGTTCGCTTTTGGATTTTAGTAGCAGTGCGGCAGAGTTAATTGAGCCTGCGGAAAGAATAAAGGTATCAGCGGTATATTCTTCTATCTCGCCGTTAATCTCTACTTTTACTGAGGTAATCTTCTTACCACTCTCATCGGTAATCAACTTGTTTACCTTAGCGTTAATTTTTAGCTCAACGTTGTCGTATTCCAAAGCAGGATCGACACAAGCTTTTTGTGCGTCCATCTTGGCATCAATTTTACAAGGATAAGGATCGCAGGTAGCACAGCGGATACAAGGGCTATTTTCTGGATCTTCAACATTGCGATCGACCGCTAAGGTAAGATGATGGGGATGTAGCCCCAGCTCTTCAAGATTGTCTGATACTTCTTGCAATCTGGGTTCATGGGGCATGGCTGGAAAAGGATATTCCGCAGACATAGATGGTTCGGTAATGTCTTCACCTTTGTTACCGTGGATTTTGAAAATACTTTCTGCACGAGTATAGTAGGGTTCAAGATTTTGGTAGTTCAATTCCCATGCAGGAGAAACCCCTCCTTGATGTTTAACCTCTCCAAAGTCAGCTTCGCGCATTCTTTGTAAAGCTGCACCATAGACTTTTGTATTACCACCCACGTTGTAAAAAGCTTGGGGTTTAAAGCTTTCGTTATCTCGATCTAACCACTTTTCTTGTACCTGGTACTTTCTTCCTTGAAAAATAGCGTCAGGATTCCAATTATCGTCTTCTTTGGGCAAATATCCTCCTCTTTCTAAAATTAAAATTTTTTTTCCTGTAGGCGCAAGGGAATAAGCTACTGTTCCTCCCCCTGCACCTGCACCGATAATAATTACGTCGTAGTGATTCATTATTAATGACTGGTTACTAGTTACTGTTTATTGATTAGACTAATCTAAATGAATGGATACATTCTGTATCTTTTACTGTATTAAGCACTTTGATTGGTGCCTTTACTTAGCAAAAAATATATTCTCCAAAAAGAAGATGCGTGCTTCAATCATTATTTTCAGAAATCTAATGATTTATAGTATCTGACAATAGTATTAAATAATTATTAATGTTATTGAATATATTTACTTCTTTGATTTTGATCAATTGTATTTAACCGCTTAAAGAGTGTTTTATATATCTAATGCAGTATTGACCTTTTTAGAAATTCAAATATCATCTATCCAATGTAAAAAATCTATATAGCCCTTAAAGCAGAAGCGAACGGAAAAAATATTTATGTAGAATCTACTTTGTAAGATAAGGAGATTATAAATACATGCCTATAGCTTTGAAAGATGACGTAATGTACATCTTGCTCAAGAAAATCCATCAAGAAGATAGCAATGGTAAGCATTCAGTAGACTTTAATTCTACAGACTTTACAGGGCGTAACCTTACCATCTCTGACTTTATTGGTCATTTGGATTACCTTAACCAGAAGCAATATATCGATGCAGACTTCTCTGGTAATGCTTATGCCAATCAAGAAGACGTACCTGATTTAATTGATGAAGAAGAAATAGATTTTCGCGTTGCCAATTCGTTTGGCGCACCAGATGGCCCATTGCCTCACCTAATCAAGTTTAAGCGGGCGCAATTAACTGATAAAGGGAAAAAAATGCTAGAACGTATGGAAGAAAATCCTCCTAAAGCATTAAAAACAGGCGCATCTTCTCCTATTATTGATAAATATACACCTTTTTTAGAAAAAGTAGCTCTTAAGGCTGAGTTACCAGATATTTTTGATGCTAGAGATTTGACTAATGTGGTATACCGTACCATGCGCGATTTAATGCCGAATGAAACATCTAAAACAGTAGAGTCGGAATTGCACGACGAGATTGAAGATGATGCCAAGAATAAAAGGCTACAGGACGAAATATCTGACCTATGGCAAGATGATAATCCTATCGTTGCTTGGTTAAGTAAAGTTCGTCCAGCTTTAAATTTTGATGCAGATACTTTTATTTTCCGCATTGAGAAAGAAGGCGGCTTACCTCGTGGTACAACAGGAGAAAAGGTAATCAATGCAGTATTTTCTGCTACAAAAGAAGAGTTATCTGGAGATACCAAGCAGCAAGTATCTAAATTCTTACCTGGAAAGATTAAGGACATGTGGGAGGCAGCTTAAGTAAACTGTATGTTGTCAATTGTGGGCTAACTGTCTGATTGATTTTTTGATTTAAATAACGTGAGTTCGGGTTAAGCAGAAGCAGTCAACGATCAAAGAGAATTGTTAAATGTGGCTTTGACTACGGGGAATGTTAATGATCACAAACCAGTCAAGGAATTACTTCAAGGACAATATGGTCAGTTTTTTGGTGACAAGGGATATATTTCAGCAACTTTGGCGCAAGATTTGAGAGAGTCCAATGTCATACTTGTCACTAAATCTAAGAAAAGAATGAAGAACAAATTAATGACAGTGCGTGGACTCGCAATTATTGCGTAAAAGAGCTGTAGTTGAATAAAGCTCTGGAGAGCTTCGACGTGCTTCGCACGTCGAAGTGCCGTAGGCACTCATTGGACAGCTCAAAAACATTAGTCAGATATAGCATTCTCGTAATCAATCGATCGCCGACCAACTTCGAGGTCAACTTACAGGCTGGTTTAATTGCCTAATCTCATGGTGATAAAAAGCCACCCATAGCAATAGATGAATTGATTTTGGATGCTTCTGCTTAATTTGAACTCGCGTTATTTACTTCGTAGACATTCGGGACAACCCTCTGGATTCAACCAATAAATCAATCCCAAACAATCCATCTATATCTTACTTATTTATATATTACTTACGACTAATTTTTATTAATTTTGTCTATCACGGATACCGCTTCGCATATAGTTTCGTGAAGAAAGATTACCTTTAGCAATAGAGTACTTAATCGAAAAGTGGACAATAGCTCATCCCTACTGCAAATTTTAGTGGAGATTTACGCCAAAATCCCAGCAGAATTTGTCTTAGCGAAATTGAATTGCACTTACTGCATTAGATGAGCTTTTTCGAATAGAGATCGCAAAATGTATTAAAAAAAAGCTGGTTTTTATTGATTTAGTGCAAAACAAAGAGGATAATCGGCTAAAGTTTATAATTCAACTTTTTCAGCATTCTAGATCTTCTTCTAAATAATCATCGCGAACTAAAGTATTTTCAGCAATCTTTTCGAGTATTGGCATCAGGAACTTGAGAAGCCAAATTTAGTAACCTGTTAATAACTTATCGTTTGAGATCGTTGAACCAGTTTAGCTAAATATCAAATATTAATCAAAAATATGAGCGAGCAGTCATCAACGTCCTTAAAAATATTAATTATTGACGATCATGAAGCTGTGATTGGAGGCACAATGGACGCGATCGCTGGTGCCTATAATGATGCAGAGCTTCAGCTAGCTAAAAATGCTCAAGAAGCTCAAGAAAAGCTCCATAGCTTTAATTACAGTTTGGTTATTACCGATCTCTCGATCCCAGAAGTGCCAAGAGAAAGACCTAAGCCAGAAATAGGCATCAATTTGTTAAGAACGATGATGAATAACTATCCTTGCCTTAATATTGTCGTTCAAAGTGCAGATGCTAGGGCATTAATTCGTTTACGCCCTAATATTTATGAACACGAAGGTGGATTTACCGTAGTTGATAAAGGAGAATCTCTACAAAAGATGTTGACTAAAGTAGATTGGTGTTTGAATGGGGTTAATTGCACCCCGAATGAGATGCGAACGGGTTTAGAACTAAAGGAAGAATGGTTAACTCTGTTAGAGTTAGCTTTTAATGAAAGTTTAAAAGATAAAGAAATAGCTAAAAGAATGAGCATTGCAGAAAGAACAGTAAGGCATTATTGGACTAAAATTCAAGATGTCTTGGAAGTTTATCCTGAAGATAATAAGAATATGCGAATTCAAACTGAAAGTAGAGCTAGGGAAGTAGGTTTGATTGATTAATTATAAAAATATCAAGCTTTAAGATGTGTATTTGGTCAAAAATTAAACACGAACTTGGCATTTGGCGGGTTGGTGCCATGCCAGGTATGGCTGTAATTGGTCTAGTAGTGTTAGTCCGTCTCTTGGGCGGTTTAGAGTTTCTAGAACTAGTCGCTTTAGATAATTTTTTACGCTGGCGATCGCCAGAGCATCGTGATGACCGAATTTTAATTGTAGGTATAAACGAACGGGATATTAGTAATCTCGACAGCTATCCAATTACCGACCGCAAATTGGCTAATTTAATAGCTACTTTGGATAGACATAATCCCACCGCCATTGGAATTGATATTATCCGCGATAAACCCCAACTTCCAGGTAATACAGAATTAAATCAAATTTTTAGTCAGCAAAATAATGTTTTTGGTATTGAAAAAGTTTTATCTAGCAGCAATGATTCTCGTGTTTTCAAAATCGCTCCATCTCCAGCATTACCCTCATCCAGAGTAGGGTTTGTCGATGCTACCTTAGATAAAGATGGCAACCTAAGACGTAGTTTACTTAGCGTAGTTCAAAACAACGAACTAAAATTCTCTTTAATCGTTAAATTAGCAGAGAAATATTTAAAAAATCGAGGAGTTACTTTAGAAAATGCTCTCAACAATCCCGAAACAATGCAATTCGGTCGTACCAGGCTAACACAAGTTACTCCTAATACTGGTGGTTATAAAAATATTGATGCGGGAGGAAATCAAATTCTCTTAAATTTTCGTCGAGGAGAAAATCCTTTTAGAATAGTTTCTTTAGCAGATATCGAAGCAAACAAAGTAAATCCAGACTGGATACGCGATCGCATTGTGTTGATCGGTATTACCGCCCTAAGCGTAAGAGATGATGTCAATGTTGGGGGAGTCCGTTCGGATAATCCAGGCTTAATCTATGGAGTAGAAGTTCAAGCTCATGCCATTAGTCAAATTATCAGCGCAGTATTAGACGATCGCCCTTTATTGACTGTCTGGAATGATGGTTGGGAATATCTGTGGATCTTAGTTTGGGGCTTTCTTGGTCTTGCTTTAGCTAGACTGTTAAGTCAATCTCCTTGGAAATTATTATTGGCGATCGCTACTGGTAGCTTAATAGTAGTAGGAGTTTGTTATTTATTATTACTAGAGTTTGCCCTATGGTTGCCTGTCGTTCCTTCTTTACTAGTATTACTTATTAATGGTTTTGGTTTAACGGCATCCTTATTCTATCGCGATCGCCAAGATTTAAAATTTAAGCTTGAGGATAGGCAATTTATGATCGGGTACATGTCTTCAACCATTCATAACCGACCAATACAAACTCTAAAAAAGATCTTGCGAAATGTTCGCGATTTAGACCTCGATCACGAACATTTAATTGCCGAGCTAAAACTGTTAGACGACGAGCTACATAATGTAGGGGAATTAATCGAGAAAGAAACTATTAGTGATGGAGATTATATTTATGTTGGCAATTCTAGAATCGATCTGCAATGCCCTCTAAAAGAGATACTCTATCAGGTTTATAGCAGCGTTATTATTTTAGATTATCCTTGCTATTCCACTATCAAATTTAAAATAGTTAAATTTGAAAACATGAGCAGTGAAGGTCTAAATATAGAGAAAAAACGCAGCTTGTGTAGATTTTTAGAAGAAGCTTTAATCAATGTCGGCAAATACGCCAAAGACGCTACTCGATTAAAGGTAACTTGCGATCGCCAAGACACCACCAATATTATTCGCATTGAAGACAATGGCATTGGAATCGATCTTAATTCTCAAATTGCTAAAAACTATTGCGGTGGAACGAAACAAGCTAAAGATTTAGCCAAACAACTAAACGGTAGATTTCGTCGCTATCCTGGTAAGAAAAAAGGAACAGTCTGCGAATTGATTTGGTCGGTTAATCAAAATTGGTTCTGGAATTTTTAAGTTTATCAAATAAAGCTATATTGAAGAATGAGTCTGGTAAGACGATCGCTTTTAAATCTAATTAGTTGGCACTTTTTGGCAAAGTTTTAAATAATTTAGCGACTAAGATAATCTCGGATACCTACAACTGTAAAATAAGAGCAATTATCTACATACCCCAATACGATGAAGTTCTCTGCTACTTCTTGGTTTAAACTTCTATTTGCCTTTAGCCTAACTGTATCTTTGTTATTAGGAAGAGTATCCATCACTCAAGCTGAACTTCCCAATCCCGATCGCTTAGTAGAACGAGGAGTTAGAGAATATCAAAATCGAGCCTATCAAGCTGCGATCGCCTCTTGGCAGCAAGCATTAGCTAGTTATGAAACTGAAAATAATCCCAATAAAATAGTTGTTTTAGAGAATTTAGCTAGAGTCTATCAACAGATCGGACAGACAGAAACAGCAATCGCCTTCTGGTCGCAAACAATCGAAAATTATCAGCAACGAGGAAACATACAACAGGTAGCTAGAAGTCTTACCGAACAAGCCCAAGCCTATAGTAGATTGGGACAACACCGTCAGGCGATCGCAATTTTATGTAGTGAATTTAACTCCTATCGAGTGGAAGAACAACAAGAATGCCAAGCAGGAAGCGCGATCGCTTTAGCAGAATCTACCGAAGATAGACAAGGAAAAACAGCAGCTTGGGGAAGTCTGGCAGAAGCCTATCGTCTGCGGGGCAATTATCAAGTAGCAGTTCAATATGGAGAACAAAGTTTATCCCTAGCACAGTTAGAAAATAGTCCTGGCTTAACTATGGCTGCCTTACAGAGTTTGGGTAATAGTTATAGTAGCTTGGCACAGATTAGTTATCGTCGGGCGGAATCAGCTCAAAGGAGAGGCGAAATCTACGGTAAAAATAGTTTATTTGCCAAGGAAACAAAAAACGCCCAAACAAGCGATCGCCAAGCCTTGGCATATTTCCAGCAACATCTAGCTTTAGCAAGAACAGAAGAGAATTCTACAGCTATAGTCAACAATCTAGTGAGTACCCTCCCAATTTACTACCGCCTACAACAAAGCGATCGCGCTACTGTTGCCAAACAAGAGGCAATTAGTCTGATTCCATCTCTTCCTCCACAACAATCTAATATATATGCCACTATCGATCTGGCAAAATTATTACAGCCCGAAAGATTGACTTACAATACCTGTTTGGATGCCGATAATTTAAAGCAGTCTAGAGAGTTATTACAGTCGGCGGTGACAAAGGCTGAAAAATTACAAAATAATCGTGCCAAATCTTTTGCTTTGGGAGAATTGGGACACAGCTATGAATGCGAGGGAGATTATTCTAGGGCATTAAATTACACCCAACAGGCACGGTTGGCAGCGGAGAGAGATAAAGACAGTCTGTATCTTTGGGAATGGCAGACAGGGAGAATTTTTAACCGTCAAGGAGATCGAGTAAAGAGTATTGCTGCCTATGAAGCTGCGATCGCTACTTTAGAGGGTATTAGGAACGACTTGTTAACCGCTAACCGCGATATTCAATTTGATTTCCGCGATACTGTCGAACCAATCTATCGCGAATTAATCGAGCAAAGACTGGGACAAGAAACAAATAATCTAGTAATCAACGCCAATAACAGCGATCGTGAAGATAATGTTGCTTCTATTCTCAATACCGTTGATTCTTTACGTCTGGCAGAACTACAAAACTATTTTGGTAATGAATGCGCGATCGCCGATTTTATTTCCACAGACAAAATAGACCCCCTACAACCCAACGAAGAAACGGCTTATTTTAGTTCGATTTTATTGCCAGATCGTATTGCTATAATTGCTAACTTTCCCAACGGTAAAACTAAAATAGTTTGGCATACAGATCGAGACAAACAGGCAGTCGTCGATGAAATTAACAATTTTAGACGCAGCTTGGAAGCATTTTACGATGACTTCGATTCGATTGAGGCAGAAAGTATTTATAGTTGGCTGATTGAACCCATTGAGTCGGATTTAGAACAGGCAAAAGTTAGT
>CAKZYI010000816.1 GCA_937884735.1 uncultured Pleurocapsa sp. | reverse complement strand
GGTCATACGCTAACAGTATAGGACGGAAGAGATGTCTTTAGAAACTGATGCTGTAGCGATAGATTTTAGTTCGGCAGTTCAGGGTAAGATTTCTCTTAAGCAACCTACTCAGGCGATCGCTTTGGTAAAATTGTCTGAAGCTGATATAAACAAGTCTTTTGAGGCAGATTTAGTTAGAAAACGCTTAGAAGGTTTGACTCCTGATGGGTTGACAGAAATATCTGGAGGTGAGCCGGTTTCTTTTACTGATGTGGAAGTTCAGTTACTGCCAGACAATAAGGTCAAACTGCTAGCTAAGGCATCTTGGCAAGATACTACTGTTCCTGCTAGCCTTAGCTGCACTTTAAACATAGCTAAACGAAGAAGAGTGAAGTTCGAGAATGTTAGGTTTGAGCAGGATGATATCAATCCAGAACTCCAAGATATTTCAGAAAAACTTACGCTTGCTTTAGGTGAAATACTTAATGAAATGGTCGATTTAGACCGTTTTAACCTCGATGGAGTTAAATTACGCCTCAATAGGTTATATACTGAAGGAAAAATGCTTTTGTTTAGTGGATATGCCCAAATTGAAAGAGTTCCTCAGACGGGATGATTAAGGAACGAGGGAAGAGGAACGAGGATAGTTTTACTATTGAGCGTTGATTATTTTTGTTATCTTAAAAAACTCGCTGGTACAAAGAAAGATAAACTTTAGATTGTGCTAAATCTTGTTAGGTTGGCGATCGCAGTGTAAAAGCGATCGCTCCTCAAGCATAATTAAAAATAAACTTATCTTCAAAAATGATTTTGATTCAGTTATTAACGTCTTTGTCTCATAGACTCAAAATTCAACTAACAAGACTAGTTGTAATTAGCCTGATAGTTATTGCGACTGGTTCGATTTGGTGGATATCTCCTGCACTTGCTACGATCAATGACGATCGCTATGAAGGAAATGTATTTGTCTTATTTGGAGGAAATGGATCTCTTGTACCACCACGGATGGATTTACCAACTTCTTTGAAAAGAGAAAAACCAGCTATTTTGGTTTTTTATGTTGATGACAGTAGTGATTGCAAACAATTTTCAGGTTTGGTGACTAGAATTCAAGAGTTCTATGGGCGTGCAGCAAGCATTATTCCTGTGACAGTTGATTCCTTTATTGACAAAGATAAATATAGTTCTGATGAACCAGCTTATTATTACAGTGGAGTTGTACCAGAAACCGTGATACTGGATCAAAAGGGAAAGGTTGTTTATGACGGCAAAGGACAAGTACCCTACGAAGAAATAGATGATGTTTTGCGCGAGGTATTTGATTTGTTACCGCGCTCTGAATCTGAAGTATTAAAACGTCGCTCTTTTAATGAATTTAATTCTGGAATGACGAATTAAGGAACGAGGAAGGAGCGAAGATCGGCGTTGTTTATTGGTTAAGAATAAATTGATTTGTCCAAAACTTAACTGATTTATTTGCATAATATTTATAAATAAATATATTGATAATATAACTGCACTATTGAAGTTTTGTTTTGGCTGTGAAACTACCAATAAAAAGAGAGTTATCTAATGTGATGGGGATGAGAAAATCAATTACAAGTATCATAATGGCGATCGCTAGTAGCATAACTGTGGTTACCATTCCTAGAGCGGCTCAAGCCCAAGCTGAAAAAGGCTTTATTTGCGATCTTAATTCTGGTGTTCCCACTACAACATATCGTGATGGCAAAGGCACTTCTGAACCCTGGATAAAATGGGTTTCAGAGCATTTTTCCGAAGCAAAATGGACTCCCCAAGCTCGTTGCGAAACAGTAAGTAAACGACTAGAACAATATCGCCAAGAAGGAAAACTAAAATATGTCACCTTGGGTATAGAAAATGACCAGCAGATAATATGTGTGGCTAGCCGAGATAATGGCCCCTGTGAAGGTATTGTTTATACCTTAAAACCAGGACAGGATGGTATTTCTGCCCTCAATAATTTATTTGCCTGGGGAAGCGGACAGCAAAACTTAGAATCTAGTTATGAATCTTCTACTATTCCTTATATCAATGTAGGAGATCGGTTGAATAATCAAAGCAATTAACCAGGTTATTTATGAAAAGCTTTTATCTCGGCTTGAAGCTTGGTATGTCTTTGTTGAGTGTAATTTTATTGAGCAATGTAGGCAATTATTGGGGTAAATCAGTATTTGCTCGAGCAATAGTTGATATATTGCCAGACTCTATTCGTGGTAGTAATATTTTGCAACTGTGTCAACCCATCACAGTACGAGTAGTTAAGACTAATTCTGCTGGCTCTGGTGTGATTATTGGACGAGTAGGCTATATTTACTCAGTTTTGACAAACTGGCACTTTGTTGAATCTAGTATCCCCTGTATATTGACGGCGTACGACAATCAGCATCAGTTTATCGATCCTCCTCAACATTTAGGAGATGCAGATTTAGCGGTAGTTCAGTTTTATAGCGATCTTGAATATCCCTTAGCCAAAATTGCCTCTCAAATTCCTCAGATTGGCGATACAGTATATGCTGCGGGGTTTCCTTTGATAATTGGCGATAACGAAAACACCCTAGATTTGGGCAACAAAGCGTTTCGTATGACTCAAGGCAAGATATCAATGATTCCTTTTAAATCTTTACCTCAAGGCTATCGTTTGGGCTATACCAATTATACCAAGCCAGGAATGAGTGGTAGTCCTGTTTTTGATGCCCAAGGCTTGCTTGTCGGCATTCATGGTAGAGGCAAATATCGCGATCCTGCTTTTGGAGTGTATCTTTTTGAAGATGGCAGCGAACCTTCCCCACAGCAACTAGAACAAATGATTGAGTCTAGTTGGGGTATACCTATTGGTGTTTATCAAGAAGCTATGGGCTTTTGACTAAGTTTTATTCACATCAAAAATAAATAAAAATGCTTTTAAATCGTAAACTTCTAAATTCTTATTTAGCTACTGCCATTACAGGCACAGCAGCCATAACTATAGTTAGTTTAGCTCCCAAAATAGCGATCGCCAAAAGTCCGACGGAAATTGCAGCAATTGCCGAAGTTGTAACAGTAAAAATTGATAATAAACTTGGTGTACCAGGGGGATCTGGAGTAGTTATTGCCAAGGAAAATAACGGCTATACTGTTTTGACTGCCAATCATGTGGTCAAAAATGTCAACACTGGCTATATAGTTAAGACTCCAGACAAACAAGAATATGAAGTCACTGGTGTAAAAAGCTGGAATAACAACGGTTTAGATTTGGCTATCGTAACCTTTAAAAGCGATCGCGAGTATCCTGTTGTGACCATTGGTAATTCGGAGTATGCTGCCCCTGGAGCCTCAATTTTTGTATCTGGCTATCCTTTAACAGCAGAAATAAATCAAGAGCGTCATTGGGAGTTTACTACAGGCACAGTAACTAGTATTCGCGACACCGCAGCAGAAGGTTATTCTATGCGTTACCAGGCTTTGACTCGTCGTGGGATGAGTGGTGGAGCAGTGTTTGATACTAGCGGGCGTTTGGTGGGAATTCATGGTCAAGGGGATGTCATCGGTAGTGTAAGAAATGAATCTTCTAGTATTCCCGAACCTCTCAAGACAGGCTTTAATGCAGCTATACCCATTCAAAATTTTACTGAATCTCTAGAAATAGCAGAATTGGAAGAAGATCTCCTCAACATTGATGGTGGAAAGCCAGATAAAGAAGAAGGCAATTTTGATATCGAAGCAACAAAAAACTATGTTGAAGGGCTAGAATTACTTTCTCAGGGAGATGTTACTAGGGCAAATGACTATTTAATTGAAGCAGCAGAAAAAAACCCTAATAACGTGGTGGCGGTATACTACCAAGGACTAATTGACTATACCAAAAGAGATATTGCTTCAGCGATTGCTAATTATGACAAAGCAATCCAAATCAATCCCAATTTTTCCCTGGCTTATTTTAGCCGCGGGCTAGCTTACTACCGTCAAGGCGATCGAGCAAAGTCTTTAGCTGACTATAATAGTTCTATTCGCACCAATCCTACCGATCCTTGGTCGTATCTCAATCGAGGTATTGTGAAAGAAGATTTAGGTGATATTGATGGAGCATTGGACGATTATAACCGCTCGATTCGCATTGCTCCTGACTATGGCAAGTCCTATCACAATCGCGGGGCAATTCTTTATTCCCGTCGCGATTTTGAAGCAGCATTAGCCGACTTTAAAAAGGCTTCAGAAATATTTTTTCAAACTGGAGACACCAATAGCTATAATGTGGCGATCGATGGCTTGAATAAAGCTCAAAAAGCTCTCAGAAATTCTCAAAACTAAGCAATCAAATCGGGATGGAGAGAATCGAACTCTCGGCTTCTGCTTCCCGAAAACAGCACTCTGCCCCTGAGCTACATCCCGTACTCTATCTCTATTCTAGCATGTGTAGTATTTTTGACATGCCAAGAATAAGGCTAAATATAAACATACAGTTCGAGTAACTATAGCCTATAAAATACTAAAATATCTCTGGAAAATTCAGGGAACAATTCAACATGATTTCATAGTTTATATATGTTTATTATTAGAGATCTACTTTGACATTAACCAAGTGTATTTTTAACATTATTTTTAATTTTCTGATACGTATTTATTTTGAAAAATATAGTTAAATGAGGCAAAAACTACATAAAATAAAATCATAAAAACGCTAAAAAATAAGGCTTGGGGAATTACAATAAAACCAATAAAGCTTAATAGTAATCCTGCGATCGCCACAAAAATAATTTTATTGTTGGTCAATTGTTTTGTATTATTTTTAGTTGCCAAAATCAACATAGGTAAAATCATTTGAACATCGTAGTAAGAGTATCTGCCTACAGGTATGAAAAAATCTCCAACCAGACAGATTAGTACTCCAAGTAAAAATAAGCGATCTATATTTTTATTCTTGGCAATGCTACGAAAAATACAGATAAAAACTAAAACAAGGAAAAAGATGAAGCTAACAGCTAAAATATATCTTTTATTAGATACACCAAACATATCTAAAACATCGTAGAAAGATGTCTTATATAAATATAATTCTAAGGGATTTCTAATTGTCCAATTAAATCCTTCAATTATTTGAGGATATATGGTACTGGCTATATCAGGAAGTCTATTATCTATTAGGGGATATGAATTGGGATCGACTGCGCCAATCATGACCAACATACATAAAATGTATCTTTGCCAAACAAAGCCTCCAAACAACAATAAAGAAATAGATATACTCGATAGTATTCCTAAAATACCTCCGACTATAAAATGTATTTTTCTACCGATTAAAAATGGAATAGAAAACAAAACAAATGAAGGTCTAAGGCTAGCTGTAATACCAACAAAAAAGCCACTATATAATTCATTGAATTTTAGAGGTTTATTTAACAATATCCAAGCTATGGACAGTAAAAAAATATAAACTATATATATTTGACCTGAATTAATATGAATTCGCCAAAATAAGCTATTGGCGAAAAAGAAAGAGACTGCCAGTACCAACTTTTTAATTGAAGGAGATTTTGCGGTCTTCAAAAATATACCTACGGTTGCTAATAACGTAGCCCATTGTACTCCCAGCCAAATAAGTTTTTGTGGCAGATAACTTAATTTTGCAAATAAAGCGTGTATTACCAAAACAGTAGGTGGCACGCTAAGTTTAGATACTAATTCTGTCGGGATATCTAATGGATCGTAAAAAGTTTTTGCAAGTCCAGGTTGCCATTTAAAGAAATAAGGATCTATACCTTCAAGGGCTAGTCTTGCTCCCACAACCCTATTCCTAAAATCTGTTCCTGGGTAATTGAATGTATTTCGTAAATCGACCAAAAAACCAATAATAGTAATTGCTACTGCTGTAATTGCGAGCAATTTAAAAATTTTTTTGTCTTGAAACAGTTTGATATTATTCATTTAATGAAAGATAATATTTAAGACTAAACATTTTTAGGAGAACTAAACTGAGATTTTTCCCAGAAAAAGCCTGAAACCATAGCAACTTGAGATAAAATAAATAAGGCAGAAATTGCTAATTTTGGTTGTTTTAAAGTTTGAGAAAATGGATAAAAAAGCAAATCAAAATAAAAAGACAGCGGCTCGACCTCAATTTTTTTGGCATTTCTCAAAGCGCGAATTTTATGAAAGCGAAAACCTCCACGACCATAGCTAAAATGCTGTTTCCAAAATGAACTGAAGCTGAGATTGTGATAGTGATAAACTTGTGCTTCGGGGACGTATTCTGTCGAATAAACTCCATTCCAGCGATCGCAAAAGTCTCGATCTTCAGAAGCAAAAGGATAGGATGTACTAAACCCTTTTAAAGCTCTAAAACCAGAAGTTGGTACGGCGATATTATTTGAAGTAAAAAACGCATCTTTTCCCTTAGTAGGAGTGTAATAGTCGTAGAGGTAATCAGTTAGCTTCTGCGAAGCAGTCGAGAATGGATTATTGTCTAGTCCATTGACTATTTTTCCGCCCAACATTGCTAGAGGTGCATCAGCAAAAGCAGCAGCAAACCCATTTAGCCAACTGAAAATAGGACGACAATCATCATCGGTAAAAGCTAAAAATTCTCCTTGGGCTATTTCTGCGCCCTTATTTCTGGCAACAGCAGGACCAGCATTTTCTTGACGCTATTAGGTAAGATTTC
>CAKZYI010000815.1 GCA_937884735.1 uncultured Pleurocapsa sp. | reverse complement strand
AACCACTGATAACATTCTACTTGTTGAATTGGCTTCATTTCTGTTAGTTGATTTTTTAGTTAAGGAGAGTAAGGTTTCTTAAAATCGTGAGCTACACGACGCAAATAAATCCTTTCTTCTGGTTGAATAATACCGTCAATCCAAGCAGCACCAATCAGGATTTTGAGAATCTGTTTCATTTTGTTTTTGTTTTGTGTCAGCATCTCACCAATCTCTTACTAATTTCACCATGAAAAACCCATCCATATCATGCAGGTGAGGGTACACCTTAATCCAACCTTTTGGCATTACCAAATTGTTATCTATCGCATCAGGAGGAAATTTAATACTCCAATTTTTATGATTTTCCAAAAATGATTCTACTATCTTTTCATTTTCTAAAAAATTAAGAGTACAGGTAGCATAAACCAAAATTCCTTTTGGTTTGACCCAAGTAGCAACCCGATCTAATAGTTCCCTTTGTAGAGGAAAAAGTTCCTTCAAAGACTCAAATGTTTTGCGCCAGCGAATATCAGGGCGTTTGTGTAAAGTTCCTAAACCAGAACAAGGGGCATCTAATAGTACTCTATCTGCTAAATTAGTAAATTCAGCCACATTACGGCTATCTTTAACTTGAATATCGATAGACTTTAGCTGAAGTCTAGCTGCATTTTCCCTAACCTTATTTAAGCGTTTTTCAGCGCGATCGCAAGCTATAATTTGTCCACTATCTCCTATTAATTCAGCAATATGAGTCGTTTTACCACCTGGCGCAGCACAGGCATCAATAATCGTCTCTCCAGGCTGAGGATCGAGCAAATGACCAACCAACTGCGCGCTACTGTCTTGAATTACCCACCAACCTTGTTTGTATCCAGGTAGCTCGGTAACTGCACCAGCACTTTCTAACCTCAATCCTTGGGGTACTCCTGGGATTCGGCTGACAGCAATATCATGTTCTTGAAATGCGATTTCTACGTCTTTGACGGTAGTTTTTAAAGTGTTGACTCGTAAATCTAATTTGGGAGACTGATTAAACCAGCCTAGTAATCGATCGACCTCTTCTATAGGTAGTTGTTCTAACCAAATTTTTACTATCCAGTCAGGAAAGCTATGCAATATACCTAATCTAGCAATAGGATCTTCAGATAATTCTAGAGGATCTGCCAATTCAGCTTGGCGAATATAGCCTCGCAGCAAACCATTAACTACTCCGCCCAAACGAGCCAGTCCATTTTGTTTAGCCAATTCTACGCTTGTGTTGACTGCTGCTGAATCAGGTATACGATCTAGATACTTAAGCTGATATAGACCCAGATGTAGAATGATGCGTAAATCTGGGGGTTGTTGAGCAGCTTTCTTTTTACCTAATAAATCAATCAAAGCGTCTAGAGTGCGTTGGCGACGTAAAGTACCGTAAACCAATTCACAAGCAAAATTTCGCTCTGCTTGACTAATTTCAACCGATCTTCCTGCACTTTTAATCACACGGTTGAGTGCAATATCAGTGTAAGCTTTTTTTTGATAAATGTTTTTGAGTGCCAGAAAAGCCAAAGTGCGGGAGTTGGGAATAGATACCATACGGTCAATAAATAGGATATAGCCCTACTTATTGTACATTTATAGTCCTTCCAAACAGAACCAGAACTATCAAGGTAAACCTCAACCTTGAAATCTCAAGTTTTCAGATCCAGCCTTCTCATTGATTAAATTTTTTGGCAATCTGAACAGCCTATCGCTGCTTCTGTGTTGGCAACATGAGGATTTACCGTACATTTGAGACGATAATCTCCAGTAAAAAAGCGACATCTAGTACAGGGAATTTGGTGCATTTTTTTTACCGTTGCAACAAGGTCTATCAAGAAGCGAATCAAGCTCCATCCAACAAGTCCTAACAAAGAATAAGCCCCAACAAAACGAAGTTGAAGCATTACTGGCTTAAATACACTGGCGATATTAATAGTAGATTGAAACACGGCTAGTAACCAATAATTAAGTCTATATTAATATATAAGCATATATTATGACATATATGAGTTTACTCAATCTAATTATTGGTTAGCAATGGGAATTCTAGAGACGACTTTTGATGATTTGGAATATTTGCATGATTTCTTGTCTATTGAAGTTTTTCAATAAAGCTAATGCAACTGCTTGAGGATCTTTGGGAATAGTTATCATCGAACCCGAAGGAGCAGTAACAGCGTTAGAGGTAGTAGATGTTCCTCCAGCAGTAGCAGCTAGCTGCTGTAAATTCTTACTAGGAACTAGTTTGCTTGCTTGACCAGAATCTAGTAAATCTCCAGCTTGTTTGATTTCTTTAATTACTACTTGAGCAATAGTGCCATAAGGATATTTTTTGTTGGTAATTGCTTTTTGTGTTGTGGCGACTACAGTTTGCCAATTAGATTCATTGGGAGCGATCTCGCCCAAATGATTACAAGCAATGTGTAGTTTTTGTCGGCTTTCTGGAGTATCTGATTGTTTGAACTGTTGCAGCATTTGCTTGAGAATCGTAGTCACCTGCTGACTGACACTAGCATTGTCTGTCGATCCACCTGATAGCAACTGCTGAAGATATTGATCCAAAACTGCAAAATTTGACTCAGCTTGTGCCAAAATCTCTACAGCATCACTATCGCTAAAGTCGGCAGAACTTTCTAAACGTTCAATCAAATCTTGAAGATGGTCGTATCCATTGAGAAACAATGTTTCTAATTTTTGATCGACATCTACCTGATTGTCCTTGAGAATTTTAAAAGAATCTTCTAGGCGGTGAGCAGTTTTTTGAATGCTGGTGTAACCCAACATTGCTGCCCCACCTTTTACCGAATGAGCAGCCCGAAACATTTCATTAACGGTTTCTGCATCACGGACAGATGTAGCTAGCTGTAAAATGCCTTGCTCTAGGGTCTGAAGGTGTTCTTTTGCTTCTTCTATAAAATATCCTAGAATTCTTTGCTGATTAGCTGTGTCCAAAGCCTATATCTCCCGTTTCCTTTAACTTTGTAAAAGTGTGTATATAAAGCAATATATAAACACAAGTTTATCCCAGACTACTTAAATTGGGTAGTTGATTTTCAAGATTCACCGAATAACGATCGCGGTTTAACCAAAAAGCATGAATTCCCGTGTTTTTTGCTCCTAGATAATCTTCATTTTTGCTATCCCCAACATGCCATGCTTGTTGAGCTATAAAGCCATGCTTTTTTAATGCCAGATCGAAGATATTGCGATCTGGTTTTGCAAAACCAGCAATAGAAGAAATAGTAATACTAGTAAAAAAATGCTCTAAATCAAGGGCTTTTAATACTGTTATTAAGCGGCTGTCAAAATTAGAAATAACTCCTAATTGAACTTTGCGCTGTTGCCAATATTGTAAGCAAGGAATAACATCAGAATAAATATACCAAGGTTTTTTGCTGGCAAAATGATTATATAGTTCTGTAAAAAAATCAGTGAAATTACTGAATTCGTCTAGTACTTCTACTTGCTTAAAAGTCATTTGAACTACATTTTTCCACCAAATAAATTCTTGTTGGGCAATTGTCTGAGATGTTTTTGGAGGGAATGCCAAATTTGGAGCAGCTTGATAACTTTTAATAAAAGCTTTATTTAAGCTTTCGACATCTGTTTTTACACTATATTTGAGAGCAAATTGCTGGTATATTTCACCAACACTCTTCTCAAGATCGAACAAAGTACCCATAGCATCAAAAAAAATAACTTTGGGCAAGGAGTCGGTAGATAATTTAGTTGTCATGTTAAGCTTTGCTTTCAAATCAACATAGTTAGCTTAAGTTAGCTTGTACCTTTTGCTGGATTGCTTCAGTAAGATCTTTGATTGTCTTTTGAGCGTCACATTTGCTATTTTGCCAATATTGTTCTGCATTAATCGGCATTCCAACTTTAATCCGAGCTTTACGTAGCCCTCTAGATTTGGGGCGATCTATTTTAAAGACTTCTCGCTCTAGTCTATCTAACGTAGCAAAGAATCTTTCGGAAGTTGGTTCATCGGCAACGTAACCATCGTAGATCGCATCAAAGTTTAATAGTCGAACTGTGGTTAGTTTAATGTGTCGTAGATTAATAGCCGATTCTGGCTCTGATTGACTCAAATCTGCCAGTATTGACTGAATTTTATAGACTCGCTCTCGGTTGGGGAGTTGAGTTGCAGAATCTATATTAAGCTTGTCTTCACAGTAGTTTAAAAGGTGCTGTTTGAGCTTGGCAATTCTTTGATTCCAGTCTGATTTTACTTTAGATTCTATCTGATATTCGGTTTCCAAGTCGGTTAATACTTTTTCCGAAACTTGTCTTAAGCGTTGATAGAAATTTTTATCTGTTGATTGAAGGGATAGAGCTGCTTCTAACTCCCTTAAAGCCTTATCGATCTGTAAATTAGTTTTCCCGTGATAAAAATATTTAATGCTGACAGGAACAAAGTACAAATCAGAGCTAGTATTTGTTTGATTCTTCAATTTAGATATTGCTTTGAAGGCTAACTCAATACCTCCAGTACGAAAAGGCATTACGGTATCATTTTGATAAGAACAACCTCCTTCGGGAAAAATAACTAATTTGCACTGTGGTTGCTGAAGTATTTTGAGAGTTTGTATAATGCTAGAGCGATCGCCTACTCCACGACGAATTGAATAAGCTCCTACTAACTGCATTAATCTGCCAATAAAGCCATTGAAGGCTTCATAAGCCACAATGTAATGGAATAATTGTCCTAAACGAGCAGAAAAAAGAAACATTACTAATCCATCATCTAGATTAGAATGATTGGGTAAATAAACTACTCGTTTATCGTCGATTTCTTTGAGTATGCCAATATCGCGATCGCTAACTTCTAGTTTTATCTGATATGCAAAGTACATTACTAAATAAAAAATACTTTGAACCAAACGAGTAAATAAAGCATTTCGCTTTGGTGGAAGAAACTTAGTCTCAGACATAGGATAGTTACTCAAATCTAGGAGATAACAATTCTACGATAGGTTGAGTAATCCAGTTTAACCCTACTGTTAGCTGGTGTTTGAGGGTAGGCAAACGATAAAGGTAAATCAAACGACGTGCGATGTAGGCAAAAGGACCATCTAATTTTAGACCTAAACCATTGATCGTAGCGTTATCCATACCCAAAGTCATCATCTCTCCTAAAGGCTGATAGCGGAAGGATAACGGAGGACGATTTGTTGCTGATGCCCACAAATTCCAAGCACAATAGTCAGACTGTTGAAAAGCAACTTGTGCTGTTGCAGGAAGAGGATTACCATGTTCGTCGTAGCAGTCGGCAACATCTCCCAAAGCATAAATGTCATCTCTACCTTCTACTAATAAAGTCGGTTCAATTTTAAGCAATCCTTTATCACTTTTGGCTAGAGAAAGATCTTCAATTAATCCTGCAACTTGATTTCCCACAGTCCACAAGACTAAATCTACAGGAATAGTATCAGTTTGCCCTTTGTATGTCAGGGAAATGCTATCAGGTTCGAGTTTTGCAACTTCAGTTTCTAGATCCTGCCAAATTTTATTGTTCTCCAAAGCTTTAATAGCAGTTTCGCGATTAAACTCGGAACTATCTTTTAAAATCTGCTCGCCTCGATCGATGATGCGGATTCTACCTTTTTCACCAAGGCGATCTGCCAATTTACAGGCTAACTCTACCCCACTATAGCCACCACCTACGACTACAACTCTAATTTTGTCTAAATTAGCTTCTTCCAAAAGTCTCAATTCTTCTTGGAGACGATAGGCATGATTGAGAGTGCGGAATGGCAAAGCATGTTCTTTTGCTCCAGGAACAATATCGACAGGTGTTTTACCTCCTGTGGATAAAACTAATTTATCGTAATCAATAGTTGTCTCATCTTCCAAGGAAACTTGCTTGGCTTCGATATCAATCTTGGAAACGCTACCCTGACGAAAAATAATGTCTGTATTGGCTAATAATTCGGCAAATGGAGGCGCAATTTCCCAACTTTGCATCTCTTCTGTAATTAATTCATACAAAAGAGGCGAAAATAAAAAGCGATCGCTTTTATCAATCAAAGTTATTTCTGGCTTTTGTTCGGCAACCCAGGGAAATTCGGCAAGACGCAGGGCAGTATACAAACCACCAAAGCCGCCGCCAATAATACATATACGCGATTTTTCGCTCATCATTTAGATTTTTTCTCGCTCTAACAAGCTGATTGTGTTACTGCTAATTTTAGCTAAGTTTAAACCATACTTTCAAAGTAAGACTGGCGATCTTGACATCATCCTTCGACATTGGTGTGAATAATCTTCATTTATTTAACTAGCAGTAGCAGTATTGCTAAAAAGGGAAGCATTGTTATTAAACTATGGACTTCAGATGTCATGGTCATGCCAGAAGCCATCATATGATGGTGAGTGGGTTGCCAGGCAATAGAGGTAATTAAAATGGCGATCGATAAAACTTTCTTGTTCATAACAATAGTTTTTTAAATAGTTTTCGATTGGACTTCTAAAGTCTAAATATTTACACTTGTAATTAGGTGTATTTACATTGAAGTTTTAGGTATTTTCTTTTAAGTAAATATAAAGATTGCCCAACAATATTCAGCAATGAATAAAAAAATTTAGGAACAAAAAAACGAGCAGAATTATAAAACAAAGTTAGGGTGAGCATTGCTCACCCTAACAAAAATTTCTGCCCCTAACTTTACCTCTTGGTCAACAACCCGAACTCAGTCGAGCCAAAAGACATGGTTGATAATTTGTTGCTCGAACAAAAAATATGCAGCTTAAATGCACATCGGTTTAAAAAGAAAAAGTAGTTCTCAACGCACCGATAAAGATATCTTCATTGTTATCAGCATCTTGGTTGGGAGCAGCAAGCCAAATAACCCCAGGAGTAATAGAGATATTGTCATTCAAATTGAATTTATACAAAGCTTCAACATGAAGAGGAATATCAACCGAGATATCTTCATCTGTATCATCACCATTACCATCAATAGAAGCTAAGAAAGGTTCCGCCCCCACAATTAAGGCTGCCATGCTACCTTCTTTGACAAGATCTGATATTACTATCGCTCCAGCAAAGTTAATAATTTCTGCCTCGCCATTGTCATCATCACCACCATTAATAATATCGGCGGTAGTATAACCACCCCAGCCTCGAAGACTGATTTTGGATGTGATGTCGAATTGGGCTTGTGCGCCAAAAGAATTGGTAGCCACTGGTGATGTACCAATGTCAACATTAGTCGCACCCCTAAAGTTAGCGGCATTAGTACCAGTTCCACCCCAAAGGAAAGCGCCTCTAAACCCTGGGGTACCAGCATCATTTAAAGTCGCCTGTTCGTTATCGTAACCACGAACATAGGTCAAACCTAGCTTCAAAGATTCAAAGGGAGTCAATTCAACTTGACCCATTGCTGAAAAACTACCGTTAAATAAACCGTTAGTGGTAGTAGGATCGGCAGCACTAGGAGCAATATAACCTCCAGAAAATGCCAAAAAGTTAGTCAGAGCTAACTTAGCACCAATCCCTGCTGAAGAACCAGCTATACCCTGACGATATAAAGGATTTCGTTCGCCAAAACGAGTTAAAGCACCATTTGCACCACCACCAGTATTTAGCCCAGAGTTATAGGTTTCTGCGTAGAA
>CAKZYI010000814.1 GCA_937884735.1 uncultured Pleurocapsa sp. | reverse complement strand
AACCAAAATATCGATATTGCGCCAAGATTCGGGCAGATTTGCCAGGGATGTTTCTACAATATTGCGATCGCATACATCCATTTCCAGCAGATATATTTTGCTCTGGTAAGCTTGCTCAATTTCTGTGGCTACCGCTTCTAGTTTATCTCGACGACGGGCAGCTAAAATTAACGATGCACCTTCTTGGGCAAACAACTTAGCACAAGATGCACCAATACCACTACTTGCACCTGTTATTACAACGATTTGCTCTTTAATTGAAACCATATCTACCTTTGAAGAAAAGACACATACTTCGACTAATTTACTTTAACGTTAAACTATTTTGACGTTAAAAAGCGATCGCTCTTGTAAAGCTGAAATCTGTGATTTCAGTAGATGAAGGGGCGAAGTTGCGCCTATTCAAAGCTTCGCTTTGTGCGCTCTTAGCTTTTAGCTTTTAGCTTTTGAGAAAACCTAAAAATTTTAGTTTTTTAGTTAGAGAGACAGCAAAATCTCATCTTTAAAGAACGTATTTAAAGGATTTTCTAATTTTTTAATTCACATTAGACGTAGAATATTATAGAGAATACCTGTAGGAGAACATAAGGCTTAAGTAATATTGAAGCAAGATATTTTAAAGTGTTTTAAATGGGGTAAAAATATATTTTCTATTGTTAGCACGATTGCCATTTATATGAGAAAAACTATTTAATATTATTTGATTGATTCCGATTTTGCCATCCCAATCTACAAATCCTGATGATTGTTTATTCTTAGCTGAAAAGGCGATCAAATTACCTTCAATTGTATAGTTACCAGTCGAAATACTGTCACAATTTTTATTAAACCATTTGACTATATTTTTGGTCGGATTGTAGTTCCCTTTCGCTTGTACGCTAGCTGCAATTACGATTCGATCTTGATAAAATCTTATGTTGTGGCAATAAGATGGATATTTGTAAAAGTATTGGTATATTCCATCAAACCTTAATTCTTGTAACATATTTTTGATTTTAGATTCAGCGCAAGAACGTAACTGTTTGTAAGCCTTATATCGAACTAATTCTGATTCAATATCTAAAGCAAAGGAACAAAGAACAAGGAACAAGGATGAAAGTAATTAGATAGCATATGTTCTGGATTCAAAACGTCCTAACCTTAATATGTAATGCTGTACATGAACTTGTTCAAGTATTCCGAATGGGCTATAGATTAGATATAGCCCAGATGCAAATTCTAATCAAAGATTTGTAATCTGAGCTAAATTATTGCAAATTAATACTCTGGAAAATTAGATCGCTTTTCGGGCGTTTAAAGCAAGATACGAAAAACTTGTGTCTTCATTTATGAAGAAGAAGTATTCAAGTTATGAGAAGGAAATCAACGACATATCTATAACTGTCAAACTTTGCACCTTCATTATTAGCTTTGTTTAGATTGTTATTACAGAAGTGCAGCCAGTAAAGTCTACTTCAACTCCATATTATTATTAGGAGAAGTATTAAGAAGGAATTAAAAGCCGTTTTAGATATAGTTGAGAAAACTGTGGGTGCTGACTTACTGGCTATTCCAGTATCGGTGGAAGTATCTCCTGAAACTGCTACTCAAGATAAATTAAGTTTACTACGCGATCGCGGTATAGATAGAATAAGCATTGGAGTGCAAAGTTTTATCGATACGGAAGTTTTGGCTATCCAACGCCGCCAACAGGCAAGCCAGGTTTTAAAAATTTATGGTCTACCAGGACAAGCTATCGATACTTGGTTGTATTCACTACAGCAAACCCTTTCTTTTAAACCAGAAGAAATCTATATCTATCCACTATACGTGCGTCCATTGACAGGAATGGATTGTACGGATCAAGAATGGGACGATATTAGATTAGCCTGTTATCGTACAGCGCGATCGCTTTTATTAGCAGAGGAATATCAACAGGTTTCGATGCGGATGTTTCAGAAAACAACTGTGACAGATATAACAATGCGATCGCGGTTTAATGTTTTACCTGCTGCTAATTCAATTTTGTGCAATTGTGCAAATCAAATCAGAATCGCATACGCACACTTTTTCACTATAAACATAATATCATGTCAAGGGTCAAGTTTAAACAAAATTTTGTCTAAAAAAAGATGGACTATCGAAATCAATTTTAAAAATACACAGCAATTTTAGTCTAGTTCTTCAACACACCATGACGAATGAATTTTTAAAATCATACTTTGATTTATCAATGCCACCTATTCAAATTGTGCGGTTTTGATTACAGGCAAATGGGTCAATGGTACGGTAAAAGTAACAGTAGAGCCTAAGCCATCTCCCATACTATAGAAAGAAATAGTACCGCCCATTGCCTCAACTAATTTTTGAGAAATAGCCAATCCCAAACCTGTCCCACCATAGGATTTGGTTCGAGAGCCATCCACCTGATAAAAGTTTTCAAATAGTTTGTTTTGCTTCTCTAAAGATACTCCAATACCCGTATCGGCAACGCTTATTTTAACCATTCCTGGCAGCTCTATGCCTTGAGATTCAACCTTTTTGTTGTTGATCTCCGCACTGATCACGATACCTCCTTCCTGGGTAAATTTAATCCCATTCCCTACCAAATTCAACATCACCTGAAGCAAACGCTGATAGTTTCCATAAAGAGTCACGGGAGTCATGGTTGCAGGGTATTTAAACTGAAAATTAAGTCCTTTATGTTCTGCTTGAGTACGAATGAGATTATCAACATTTTGAAATAACTCATCTAACTCTACTTCAGTCAATTCTAGATCCATTTTGCCAGCTTCAATTTTGGCAATATCCAAAATATCATTAATTAGGTTGAGTAAATGAATTGAAGATTTATAAGCTTCAGCAATAAATTCGTGTTGCTCTTCTGCATCATCTGCCATGCCTTCTAAAAGCAGCTTTAAAAAGCCAATAATGCCGTTTAGAGGAGTTCGTAATTCGTGGGATGTATTTGC
>CAKZYI010000813.1 GCA_937884735.1 uncultured Pleurocapsa sp. | reverse complement strand
GAAAATCATATACAAATACTTCGCGATCGCCACCACTAATATTAGCAGACCAGACTAAATGCTCCTCGGATAAATTGGGAAGATCGATCTCGGCAGATTGAGCAGCTATTTGCTGAGTAATATTTGAGTCTAAATCATAGGTAAATATTTTGCCTTCATCACCACGCCAAACTATATGATTGCCAAAGATGTTGGGACTCTCATCCATAGCATTGGTTGCAATTTTTTGGGTAACATCCGAATCAAAATTGTGAGTAAAAATATCACCATTGTCGCTTCGCCAGACTGCATTATCATCATAAACTTGAGGATATCGATCGCTAATAGAACTATGGGTTATCTGGGTTGTTTTACCCGAATCAAGATCGTGGCTAAATATTTCTTGATTTTGAGTCACAGTCGAACTATTGTCCAAATCGGGATCGAACGTTACTTTTGAAGAGTTGATAAAATCTGTTCCGTGACTTGTTGTCGAATCAATCGAACCAACATTTCCTCCATCATTATCGCTATTTGCCACCAACATATAAGTTTGACCAGCAGGCAATATATCAGCAGGATTGAAACTAACAGATGTCTGACCATTGATATCTATCATGGCGTAGGGTTTATCTACTGTGCTATCCCATCGATAGACAGCTAAACCAGTCGCGTCTTGGGGAATACCAGAAATACGAACGGTAGAATCATCATGGAGGCTAGAAAAGTCTTCTCGATTGTGCCATACCCACATTTTGCGATCGCTTCCCTTGAGAATTACTATTCCTTTATCGTGAGGATCGGTATGAATAAAATCCATTCCTTTGGTAAGGGTAAGAGTTTCTTTTAAAACCTGCCCTTTTTCGTTGGGTTGCCAAGAATAGCTACCATCACTATTAAAAGAAAAAGCATCTGCCATACTTGTTTGTTTTACCCCCGAACCAGTAATAGTGTATGGTGCAGAAAATAAACCCACGCGATCGTCTTTGCCCCCATTACCGACAACAGAAAGCTGATCCCATAAAGTAGTTAAGAAGCCAATACCTCGGTCTTCGTCTGTACCCTGCCAGTTGCGGTAGTTAAATTCTCCAGCAACAAAACCAATATTTTTCGTAATCCCCCCTACTTCTTTGGCTCGCTCAAAATTATTACTGGGAGCGAAATCACTACCAAGATCGATACTAGAATAGTGGGGTTTTGGTTTTGAATCGTGATAGCTGTGGAGGTTTAAAACTTGCAGAGTTCCATCGTTAAACAAGGGAGCAAGAGCTTCGAGAAAATCGTCCGTTCGTTCTATGGACATGGGAGTTCCTCCCAAACCAGGACTAGTAACAATATAGTTGGAATTGACCGAATGCACTCCATCAGCAAAATGTTCTAGAGCAAAAGCAACTTCTTGAGGAGAATTTCCACTAACTACATGGTCTGGCTCATTAATAATACCGTAGGCTTCTACGCGATCGCCAAAATGTTGGGCATAGGTGCGACCAATTTTATACCAGTCAAAATCATAGATTGAACCTCCATCGAGATCGCTTCTATATTCCAAATAAAGATAGGTATTAATTCCTTTTGCCTCAGCATGGTTGATAACAGCATCAAAATTTTCTGGAGAAAGATTACCATAACTATTCCACTGCTGAGGTCCTCCACTAACTCTTCCCCAAGAGATATCTAAATCGCTGGCTAGATTAATTTTGGCAATATTAGAGGCTAATCTTTTTGTTTCTCCTGAATTACCCAAATTAATTCCCATGAACGAGCCAGGATCGCGATCGCTATCTTGCGTACTGCTTGCAAAATCGATAAAAGGACTATTAACAGAGGTACTTGAAGCTTGCCAAACTACATTATTATCAGAAATTTGAAGAGAAGAATTATCAATGTCGCCTTTAGCTATCTGACTAATTGACCCCGAATCAATGTCATAGGCAAATATAGCTTTTTCGCTTCCTTCGTAACCCTGCCAAATTACTTTATTATCAGATAGTTGAGGCTTTGTGTAGTTAACAACATTGGTCGAAATAGATTTAGTAGTCTGTGAATTTAAATCTCGTAAAAATATTTCGCGATTGCCTTCAGTCCCAGCTTGCCACACCAAATAGTCTCCTACTAATTGAGGCGCAATATTCTGATGTAAATTAGTGGTAATTTGATTAATTGTAAATTTGGTCATAATAAAGTTTTATATTTTGAAAATTGAAAAATGAAGTTCTTGTAACTTTTTTGTATTTATTTCGTAAACTTAACATTCCCACTTCATACTAAAAAATTACTACAGCGCAAAAGTAATATCTAAAATGCAGATGACAAACTAGATATTTTGGTTCGATTTATGCTTCCTCAAACAGATAACTCGGTGACACCTACCAAGGGTTTACACACTTTTAAATTACAAAGTGGTCTACATCTCAGTACCTTTGCAATATGAAGTCGTGGCATGATTGTTGGCGGAGTGATGATTTGGTGCCGTTGGTAAAAATCGGAGTAGTGTTGTGCGACCTAGAATTATCTAAGAAATTTCCCTTTAACGATTTGATGTATTCGAGATAAATTGATGAGAAACACAATTTCAGAGCAAAACTTTGCAATTACTAATGCTGATGGAAATTGCGTTGTCCAAGTACCTACAAAGCTGACTTTACTCGAATCAATAGCTTTCAGAAGTTTTTGCTGTGAACTAATTGATAGTACTCAAAAAAACAGTATTTAGACCTTGGACTTGAGCAACACAAATGTTATAGATAGTAGTGGGGTTGGAGCATTAGTCAGAATCTATAAAGCAGCTTCCAAAAACAAGCACAAGCTTATTCTTCAACACCCAAAGCCTTCTGTACTACAGGTATTAGAAATATCAGGTTTAATTGATGTATTTCAACTCAAAATAGCCGTCACGCCTTTCTACAGAGAGAAGGTCATTGCCCATCCTTCAGTTAATTCCGCTCTCAAACGCTTGATAGATATAGTAGGCGCGATAGTGGGATTGGCGATTACGGCAGTTATTTTTATTCCTATTACTATCGCTATTAAGATCGATTCTCCTGGTTCGGTACTTTTTAGTCAAACTCGCTGTGGTTGGTTGGGAGGAAAGTTTAAAATGTGGAAATTTCGCTCCATGTGCGTGGATGCAGAAGCGATAAAGTCTAAAATTCCCAATCAGGCTCAAGGAGCTTTTTTCAAGAACGATTTCGATCCTAGAGTAACTAAAGTAGGCAAGTTTTTACGACGTACTAGCTTAGACGAATTACCGCAATTTTGGAATGTTTTGAAAGGAGACATGAGTTTGGTGGGGACTCGTCCTCCAACTCCAGAAGAAGCCGATCAATATCAAATTCCTGCGTGGCTAAGATTAGATGTCAAACCAGGAATGACAGGAGAGTGGCAAGTAAACGGACGCTCTCAAATTCGTGATTTTGAAGATGTTGTCAAGCTAGACTTGAACTATCAAAAGAATTGGAACTTGTTGTACGATATTAAAATAATTTTGAAGACGATTCTAATCATTTTTAACAGAAACAGCGGAGCAGTTTGATTTTTGTTCGTTTTAGGACAACCGAACAAAGGCATGCAATGTAAAGTTTTGCCAGTCATCTGACGACGATCTGCACGTGGTGCTGTGCCGTATCTGACCCCCGAAAACGAAAGACATTCGTGTGTGCGTACTCTCTTCAGTCGCTACGCCCTCGACAGCCCTTCGTTTTTATTGTTTGCAGAAATAAGATTTGATACTCAATTCAATAACTTTGACGTATAAAAAAATACATTGTGTTGTCGATGAAAATATTACGCCATGACATTGTAAAGTTTTTTTGATGTAATTTTAGTTTTATTAAGTTTTTTAAACTTTAATATACACAAATAAATTAGGTAATATTCATGGTTATTTGATATGGCTAGAGTTAGCTATATAGAGAAATTTTGATTTAAATACTAGAATAAAAGCTATAAAAGCATATTTTTAAAATATAGGAGCTATTTTTTGGATATTCACTATTGAATTCATAGTTTTTCATTTGTGCTACGCATTATAAAAAGTACTTATGAGTTCAAAAGAACCATAGTTTTACCATTGTAGTAATGTAGAATGCCTACTATGGGCTTATAAAAAGAGCTTTAGATTACAAAATATTATGTTAGGTAACATTACCATGTGTTTAGTTTGAGCTTTTGTAGATTTTAAATATTAGTCTTAAAAAATATCTGAATTTGAGCGATGGTTAGAAATAATTTTGATTTGCAACAAGCTATTGGCGTAGTAGACCATAAGATAAGCCCTAAACATCTTAATCGGGTGCAAGAAATAATTTTGGTCAAATCTCTAGAAGGACAAACTAACTCACAAATTGCCATTGAGCATAACTATGGTATGGAGTATATCAAGACATCTGGATCTGAATTATGGAAATTATTATCGCAATCCTTTGGACAACAGGTTAATAAGAGTAACTGTAGTAGTTTTATTAGAAGGCAAATTTCTGAATTTACTAATAACCCATTTCCTCTGACCAAACAAGCAGAAAACACTGAAGATAAGCAAAAAGAGATCGATGTTAATTCTGTTAAACAAGAAGCAGATAGTATTTCTTTAATAGCTCCAAACATATCTAATTTCCAAGGAAGAGAATTAGAGCTAGCTCTAATCGAAAAATGGAGTAAAGATCCAAATTGCCGTTTTATTATGAT
>CAKZYI010000812.1 GCA_937884735.1 uncultured Pleurocapsa sp. | reverse complement strand
GTACGAGGACAGGGAACAGTATTATCGCCGTAGGCATTGATATATTCATCGCTATCGATATATGAATCAATCTCTGCCTCGTAGCCAAAACTATTGTAAATTTGTACGTGCTCAGATATTTCTGCCTGATCTAAAGGAGCGCGTCCCAAGAAGTGCTTACAGTTCATTTCAATAAAACGATACTGTGAGCAAGTCTCGAAAAACAAAGAGCGATATAGCTCAGATTGACCAATAGCTCTGACAAAACCTCTGACAGTAATATCGCCATTCCTAAATAAAGATTCAGCCGTTTCTAAGCGTTCTCCTTCAAGTAGGTAGGCATTGCCCAATATTTGTTTATATGCTAGGCGAATGATGATATTAAAATCTTGATCTGGTTCGCGTTCGCGCAGTTCAACTGGCTGTAAGTCTGTAACCCAAAATGACATAGTAAATTTCTCCTGATTTTAAAATGAGCTGTAAGCTGAAAATTCAGTTGAAAACTTTAAATCTCAGTAATGCTGACGATTTTTGCTCCAGTACGGTGAATACGTTGGATTTGAGGGCTCATGCGATCGCCAGGAGCTATATACTCAGTAGTGCTAAAACGGCGAGGAGCATCGATTTTAGCTCCTTTGACGACAATTTTGAATTTTTTCGCAGTCGCATCGGGAGAAGGAGATAAACGCCCATTAGCGGCAGGTGCTTTGGCTGCCGTAGCACTATTGGTTGCCACGCTGTCTACTAAACGAGAGTCTTTTTCTGCACTATCTACTCCTGCAATACCCTGAAGCAAAGAAAGAGTGCGATTGTAGTTGACTTGTTTTTGACCTACTGTACTGGTTGCTCCAGTATAAAAAGGAACAAGATTTTCGCCAAATTTCTCAGAATACTCTACACTATCTATATAAGAGTCGATTTCAGCTTCGTAGCCTTCATTCACACAACGCTGAATATGCTGTGAGAGTTCTGATTGATCTTCAGGAGCACGTCCCAAAAGGTGTTTAAAATTTAGCTCTACAAAACGGTATGGCGCACAAGTCTCAAAATAACGAGCGCGATAAAAATCAGATTTGGCTACGGCACGAACAAATTCTCTAAGGCTAATACTGCCATTGCAAAATTGAGATTCCGCGCTCACTAGACGTTCGCTTTCCATTACGTGAGGATTGCCCAACACTTGCTTGTATACCGCACGAATAGCGATCGCTTTATCATCAGCGTTACTATTATTACGAATTTCTACAGGTGCATCTATTACTGCAGTCATGTCTTATTTCTCCTAAATCAATATAATCGAGAGAGATGACAAAATTCCCAAGTACACTTAATTTCCTGTTGAGGAATATTCATGTTTTGGACATAGCCATCTCCATCGAGATGTTTATTTTTCATTTGTCATACAAAGTTCCACTACGGTCGAGCAGAAAACTATAAAATAGTAAAATAGTAATTTCTGCTGACTAAAGCAGCGGATTAAAAAGTTTTTTACCTAGTTAACAGGGGTAATACTTGCGATTTTGCCACCTTGCTTGTGAATACGTTTATATTCTTGAGATAGCTTATCGTAAGGTACTAGATATACTTTGTTGCTACGACGGAACTTAGATACGCGATTAACAGCACGAGAAGCATAACCTGTAACTTCGATACGGTACACTTTGCCATTTTCTCCTGCGCCAGAACCTTGGCGAGTACGAGAACTCAATGCAGGTTCTTGGAAAGACCAACCATCACCAGCAGCACCACCAGAAGGAGGAACGATAGAGATAGGAGTTCCTTGAATAACGCTTTTATTTAATGCAGGGCTTTTACCAGCTAAACTGCCTTTGAAGTCACTAGAAGAAGCACCACGAGCCAAAGCAAACATATGAGTGAATTCCACCATAGTTTGACCAGGACGACTCTTGTAGCCGCGATAGAAAGGAACAAAGTTTTCTCCATAGGCTTCTTGATATTCGTCACTATCAAGATAAGAGTCAATTTCTGCTTCCCAACCGCCTTCATCTAAAATGGCACTGTGAGCCTTCATTTCATCATATCCATTGGGCGCACGACCAAGAAAATGCTTGAAGTTTAATTCAATAAAACGGTAACGAGGACAAGTTTCAAAGAAACGAGAAATGTAAGCATCAGATTTACCAATTTCACGCACGAATTCGCGCACGCTTAATTGCCCTAGTCTAAATTGAGACTCAGGAACAGTTGCTCTTTCGCTTTCCATGATGTAAGCGTTACCTAGTACCTGTCTGTAGACTGCACGAATAATGCTTTCTACTTCCTCTTCGGAACGACCAGGTACGTATTCAAAAGGAGCGGTATCTTCAAATAAGCCGACACCTAATTCGGATGCTGGTCCAAATGTCATTTAATAAATCTCCCTAATTAGGAATTAATTTTTTACAGAATATAAAACACAAAGTTTTTGAATAAGAGAAAAAACCTTCTCCGTTCCTTACTTTATTACTGCTTTACAAACTTAAAGAAATGAGCTTTATGTAAATACACAAACTCGACAAGCAAATTTAACATTAGGTATAAATACCTGCTAATATCTATTGCTTGCCATAGTTTTGTTTCCTTAAAACTGGAAACCAACTTTATATTGGATAATTCAATCGGGAGCAAAAGCTAAGAAGGGAAATGATAAATAGCTTTTATTCAACATTTCACTGCTCAACAATTACTAAAATTGTTTTACGCCAATTTATTTAATTACAAATATTCTGGGTCTGATTTCTTTAGTAAAGAAGTCAATAAGTTCCCGCATATTAAGGCACTTGAATGAACCAAGTGTCGTTTTTAGAAGGTGTTTAATTTAGATTTATCTTAAGTTATATTAAGCATAAACTGTTTTGGTCAAACACCAAAATTGAATGAGCCAAACTCTAATCTAGTTAATAATTAGTAAGCTATTCACAGTTTATTTATACAATGAGGAATGTACCGTTCCTATCAAGTTTTGTAAAACTTAATAGGAATACTGTAAAGATATGTAAAGGGTAAAAAATGATACTTCAATAGTTGAGAGGATGTAATTATTTGAAAGGCATTGATTGAGATGAAACGTTGGTGGAAGTTCTTAATTATTTTTTGGTTGGGAATAGTATTAATTCTGTTGCTGAATCAGAGCCTGATGGCGCAACAGTGCGATCGCAAAAACTGTCGGCTAGATAATATAAGTGAAAATAAAGGTTTAATTCAGGCTCAGATTTTACCATCCCAATTAGTCAGGCAAGCTCAAAAACTTTATCAGATGGGAGAATTTAAACGATCGCTCCAATTACTAGAACAGGCTAATCAGTTATATCAGGGTGAGACTAAATATTTACAGCAAGCTCAAATATATTCTTTGATGTCTCTAGCACAACAACAGCTAGACAATTGGGATTTGGCTGAAAATAAGATTGTAGACAGTTTTGCTTTATTAGAAAAAACCGCACCAAGTAGCAGCAAAAACCAGGTATTAGCTCAAATTTGGCATACAAAAGGTCATTTTGAGTTTGGGAGAGGAAAAAATCGCCAAGCTTTAGAGGATTGGAAAAAAGCAGAACAACTTTATAGGCTTATAGAAGACCGTTTAGGAGTCTCTGGTAGTCTGTTAAATCAAGCCAAAGCCTTGGAAAAGATGGGCTTTTATCCTCGCTCTTGCGATCGCATTTTAGCCGCCTTTGAACGGCAAAAAAATGATTGTGACAATTTAACTCTGGCCGAAATTGAAAAAATTATTAGTCGAGTGAAAATTGAAGCTCAACCTTGGCAAATAGAAGGATTGAACCAACTAAGCAATATTTTGCTGTTGAAGGGAAAATTATCTCAAGCAGAAACCATAATAACGGCGAATCAAGCTATTAACTCTAGTCTTCCCTATATATCTCCTTTAGCTGAAGCCAAAGTTCTGTTAAGTTTGGGAAATGTCAATAAAGCGATCGCTTTTCAAGCCAAAGAGTTTGAAGATTTGCCTAGCTTCCTTTCCCATGTCAAGATAGCAACCGAATATTATCAGCAGCTAAATAGCGAGGGGTTACATCCTCAAATTGCCGATAAATACAAATTCTCCGCACAGCTAAACTTACTATCTTTATTTGTTAGCACTCAACAGTGGTTTAAGGCGCAAAACCTAGTTAGTCAAATTGGACTACACTCAAAAAACCCGTCCCAAAAACGAAATTTATACGCTGAAATTAAATTTGCCCTAGATCTCCAACGATTAAAACAAAATGGAGTTGCGATCGAATATTCATGGCAGAATATTGCCGATATTTATCTAGATGTAATCCAACAGGCAAAAACAACAGAAAATTTTTCAGCCCAATCATATGCTTTGGGTTATTTGGGCATGTTACAGATGAGACATGTCAATCTTGAGCTAGAAAATACGCCACAGGAATTGATTTCTCAGGCATTAAATTTAGCACAGCAGGTTCAAGCTTCAGAAATAGCATATCGTTGGCAATGGCAGCTAGGAAAGATCTATGCCGATCAAAACCAAAGAGAATTTGCGATCGCCAGCTATCAGGCTTCTCTGATGACACTAGACAGTTTGCGCGAAGATTTGGCTTCTTTGACTAGAGAAATACAGTTTGACTTTCACGAACAAATTGAACCTATCTATAAAGAATATGCCGATTTATTGCTAACAGGAACATCCCCTTCAAATATGGATCTTGTTAATGCGTTAGATGCGATCGAATCTTTGCAAATAGCAGAATTAGACAACTATTTTCAAGATGCTTGTCTCACTTCTAAGGTAAGAAATATCAATCAAATAGATAAAAACGCAGTAGCTATCCATACTCTGATCTTGCCCAATAGCTTGGAAGTAATCATGGCAATGAATAACCCTGATGGGACAACTTCTACTCAGACATTTCGCCATCATAGAGAGTTGATTGCTCAAAAAGATTTAGAAACTATAGTTCAACAACTTCGCTTGTATATTACTGAGCCAGATCGAACAGTCGAAGTTAAAAAATTATCCGCTCAACTGTACGACATGCTCATCAAACCTTTTGAGCCTGATTTGATAAATCGACAGCCTAGTAATCTGGTTTTTGTTCTTGATGGTATTTTGCAAACCGTCCCCATGTCTATTTTGTACGACGGAGAAAAATATCTACTAGAAAAATATGCGATCGCTCTTACTCCTGGATTGAGAATGCTCAATCTGCAAAATCCCACAGATAAGCTATCTTTTTAGGCTGGGGGAATAACCAATCCATTACATGTAAAAAAACAAAAATTTTCTGCTTTAGACAATGTAGAAACTGAATTAAACCTGTTGCCAGAATTAGATAGCAAGGTGCTACTAGACAAAGATTTTACGGCTAAAAACTTACTTCAGCAGATTAACAATACTTCTGCATCTCATATCCACATAGCAACCCACGGTCAATTTAATTCTAATCCGAACAAAACCTTTTTATTGATGTGGCAAGAGTTGCTAACTATCAAAGACTTTGGCAATCTATTACAAACACGCCAGCAAAGAATTGACATTCCGAATGATATATTGGTATTGAGAGCTTGTGATACCGCAACAGGCGATCGCAATGACGCTCTAGGATTAGCTGATGTAGCAGTCAGAAGTGGTGCCTTGAGTACAATCGCAACTTTATGGCAAGTCAATGACGAATCAACTGCCGCATTGATGAAAAGCTTTTATCAAAATTTAAAAAGGGATTTTCCTAAAGCCGAAGCCTTAAGAATGGCACAATTAGAGCTTTGGCAAAGACTAGATAAAGATTGGCAAGTACCTGCTTTTTGGTCAGCTTACATTATGATTGGCAATTGGCAATAATTCACCAGAATTTATCGCAGATTGTTAGTAGCTTGTGGGTTTTGCTGGAAATTATGCCAAGAGTCTTTTAAAGCCTGTGGTGCTGGATTTTGCAGATCGTAGTCCATAATAATATCTGTCAAAGAGCGCCCTTCTTCAACGATAATCTTGGCTCGATAAGCTAGAGAACGAGATGCACCACCGTCTAAATTCATTGCCTGGTAGCAACCAATACCCTGCATCAATTTAGCTTCATCTTCCAAAGAAAGAATTGAGAGAAAAGTAACTAGGTAAATTTTGTCTCCTGCTTGGTTATAGCCGATCGCAGTCCTACCACCTATATCAAATATATGAGGATCTTTAAATCCTTCTAATTTAGGCTCTAGCCATACTTTACCGTCTTTGAGCAATCTAGGACCACACGAAATAGAAAACCAGTGTTGTGACCAATCTGGTTGACTTGATTCTCTAGCCGTAACCATTTCTAATTGATTACCCGCTTTAATACCTAAAGTCGTGCCATAATTTTCCCACTGACTATATTTGAGAAACTTTCCGCCAGCAACCATATTACCCAAAACTCGTTTTTCTTCGTCGATACTAAAGAAAGTCCCGTTAATTGCGGCGGCGGGCTTATAGCGGCTGACCATATCTACGAAAGGTTCATCGCCATAGGATACCTTGTTGCTGTTGGCTTGAGGAGCATCATTAGCCAAACCAATAGTGATAAAAGTTTCAGGATCTTTTAAATCAATAGTTGTTTGATAAAAAGATACTCCAAATAAAGTTTTTTTCTCGAACTTAATCGGTTCGGCATTCTCTGCTACCTTAGTCTTAGTAGGAGGTTCGCTTTCTTCGGTGGTAGTTTCTGGAGTAATGTCTGCCGTTTTTTCAGGTTCCGTTAATTCCAAATTGCGATCGGGTTGAGAAGAAATTGTCGAATCTTGTTCAGAAGATGGTGCGACAACTACTTCAGGTTGCCCTGTGCGCCAGCTAACATACTTTCGTTTCAAAGTTGCGGTAACTCTTTGAAGAAAACTCCAGGCAGTCGCACGATTATCAGCGATCGCAAAATATTCCTTGAGTAATTTTGCGATTCCCAAGCCGACAAAAAACAGAAAGGTGCGACGCATAAAAATAGCACAGCCATCTCTTTCTTCTGGTTTAGCCATAGTAAATTTTAAAAACTCGTAGACTGCACTATAAAACTACGTACAACATAATGGAAATATGCTGCGATCGCACGTTGGGTTTATTTCATTCAAAATATAAGATGATGGTTAGAAAGTTTTGTCGATAATTAAATCCGAACGCCTAAACTCTTCGATTCTTCCTGGATCGTATTTATTTTGATCGCGATTGTAGTCAGAGCGATTTATACTTATAAAATTGCCGTCTTCATTCCAATTGATACTACTAAAAGAAAATATATTCCCTTGAGAATCTTTGAGAAGTAAAAACCCATCTGCATACCCAGAATTAATATATGTCCAAGTTCCTGAAGCTTTTGTCGTAACAATATCGGATAATCCAATTATCCCTGCATCTATGCCTTTATAGCGAAATGTTCCATCTGAATTTAATTCAATTAACTTTGCATCGCTTCTTTTAAAAGGATTATCAATAAACGAGCTTCCTACTCTGTCTTGAAGAACTATCGACCAAGTACCTAGCAATTGGTCTTTAGATAGGTTGGGATTAACATCTACTCTCTGCCATTTGGTTTCTTCACCATCGCTGATATAGACAAACTCATTATTAGAGGGAAACTTTACAGAACCTTGGGAATTTTTTCCAGATTCGGAATTTTGATACGATAAGGTACTGCCTGTAAGTTTCCAAGTAGCTGTAGTATTGATATACCAATCTCCATTATCAAGGGTTACGATGTAGATAAAACTACCATCAGGGCTATAGGTAATGGTACTAGTTAATTTTTTGTCAGGATCGTCAACTGACCTAGTAGACCATGTTCCAACAATTTGCTGAGAAGATGATTTATTGTTTTTAAAATTGGCACTTTTATTTTGATGATAATTTTCTTCAGTTAAATTATTGTTTGCAGGTTTTAATTCAGAATGTTTAAAAAACAATTCTCTAGCAGTAGCTGCACTTTTAGAACTATAAGAAATAACTAAACTATTAACTATCAATAAACTTGCTAAAAGCGAAATTCTCTTAAACCTTATTTTTTTCATTAGGAGTTTGATTAACAAATTGCGATCGCGTTGTATTTATCAAAACTAGTTTATTATTTCCTAACCCAAAAACAATTTATAAGAAGGATTAGAACTTTCGTCCCAATAGCGATAACCCAAAGAATTTAGAAACTTTTGCCATTCATCCATCTCATCAGCAGGTACCTGCATTCCTACGGCAATGCGTCCATAGTCTGCACCATTGTTGCGATAGTGGAAAAGACTAATATTCCAATTAGGACTCATACAGCTTAGAAACTTGATTAATGCCCCTGGACGTTCGGGAAATTCAAAGCGATATAATAATTCATCGTTAGCCAAAGAAGATCGCCCTCCTACCATATGACGCAGGTGCATTTTAGCAAGCTCATCGTCTGTTAGATCGATGGTTTGAAATCCTTGGGCTTCAAGATTGGATTTAATCTCTACTGCATCAGCGCGATCTTGAATTTGCTCGCCGACAAAAATATAGGCTTTGTTATCGTCAGAAATACGATAGTTAAACTCAGTTAAGTTGCGCCGATCGAGACATTCGCAAAACTTGCGGAAACTGCCCCTTTCTTCGGGAATAGTTACAGCAAAGATCGCTTCTCTTCTTTCTCCAAATTCTGCCCTTTCTGAGACAAAACGCAGGCGATCGAAGTTCATATTCGCACCACAGGCGATCGCAACTAGAGTTTCATTTTTAATATTGTCCCTTTCCACATAGGCTTTTGCTCCTGCGATCGCTAATGCCCCCGCAGGCTCTAAAATAGAACGAGTATCTTCAAACACATCTTTGATTGCAGCACAAGTATCGTCTGAGTCCACCAAAATAATCTCGTCAACATAATCTTGACAAAGACGAAAGGTTTCTGCCCCTACTTCCCTTACTGCAACACCATCGGCAAATAAACCAACCCTGGGCAAACATACCCGATATCCTGCCTTGAGGGATTGAGACATAGCGTCTGCATCCACAGGCTCAACCCCAATTATTTTGATTTCTGGACGCAATCTTTTGATATAAGCCGAAATCCCCGCGATTAAGCCTCCTCCGCCAATAGCCACAAAAATAGCGTGAATCGGTTGTTGATATTGCCGTAGGATCTCCATGCCGATTGTGCCTTGTCCTGCAATCACGTCAGGATCGTCAAAAGGATGAATAAAAGTCAAACCTTTTTCGGCACATATCTGTTTGGCATGGGCGCAAGCATCATCGTAAGTATCGCCGTGTAAAACAACATTTCCCCCACGGGCAATCACAGCATCTACCTTTACTTGTGGCGTAGTTACAGGCATGACAATAATCGCTGTAGTGTTTAGCTGTTTAGCTGCTAACGCCACGCCCTGAGCATGATTTCCTGCTGAAGCTGCAATGACTCCTTGCTGTATAATGTCTTTAGGTAACTGTGCCATTTTGTTGTATGCCCCCCGCAGTTTAAAAGAGAACACAGACTGCATATCTTCGCGTTTTAGCAGCAGTTTGTTTTGCAGTCTGTTAGAAAGATTGGGAGCATATTCTAAAAGAGATTCTTGCGCCACATCATATACACGGGCATTGAGAATCCTTTCCAAATAATCGGATTTCATTGGCAGGATGCTTTTGTTGGGTAGTTTTTAATTTTACCAAACTATGTTTTCTAAGCCCCAGTTTACAAACAAGGAAATAGCTAATTTACACCAGGCTTATTTAGAAGCAGTCTATGAGGTTTACTATTGCTTCCGTTACAGCGATCGCAATAAAGCATATGCGAAGCGCGGACTGGAGTCCACCGACGTTGCTTCGCAACGGAGAGAGTGTTTGCAAACAATACGGTTATTCATCGATCGCTTTAATCCAGAGTTGGATCTTATTTTAAAAAAATATAATTGCACCACCTGGACGTTAATTACTGCCTTTAATCCTTATTCTCAACATTTATCAGCAGCCGAAAATCTACTACGCCACCAAAGTTTGATTGAATATTTGGAACCATTAAACCTAAATATTTTGAACGCAGTGGGCAGAGATAAAGATGGTATTTGGACTCCCGAACAAAGTATTTTTGTGATGGAGATTGAGTTGGAAAATGCGATCGCAATTGGCAACAAGTTTCAGCAAAATGCGATCGTCTTCGGGGAATTGGGAACTTTGGGTAAGTTGTTGTGGTTGTAAATTATCATTGACTGTCAACTGAAATACAATTTCAATACTGCTTAAAAAAATTTAATTTCAAATTGTTTACGTCTTTGTTTTTCCCAATCCTAGCTATCATTGCCATAAAGAACGCAGTCACCTCTATTACTCATTACTACATGCGGCTAACTATGCGCCTTTGTTACTTATTTCGTCAGGTTTTTTAAGAATAGTTTTTTGCTTTCTGGTAAGTTTTCCGTGTCTTCGGTGTGGGCTAGATCGGTCAGTTTTTTGCTAGCTTTGGCTTTGGCATTATCTAATAGTCGATCGCCATTTGCCGACTTGCCAAACTGCTCTTTGGCACTATCATCTTCTATTACTTTTTGAGCAGCCCGTTGCAGATTATTGCTGGTGTTTGTCTCAAATTTATCGGCAATGGCGGGAGTAGGCAGCAAAACGATCGCAATCCAAAAAGCGATCGCGATTGTTGTAATTATTTTATTCATAGTTGTTAGTTGACTTCTGTAAAATAAAGGTCGAAAGTTTCTTGGTGAATAATATTTTAGCGATAGAGGAAATTAGAATTTAGTTTGTTTTGCATACTATTTAACTATTAAGAAACCCTGCTGAAAAACAGGGTTAAAACCAAATTTATATACAGGAGATATTCGATCTATCACCTACGCTAATCCAAGCCAGTGAAAGAAGCCTTGTCCAGTACTTAGTTCCACTACTAATGCGCCTAAAAAGCCAAGCATCGCTAATCTGCCATTCCAAATTTCTGCACTGGGATTGGAACCAAATTGAAATTTAGTAGCGAATTCACCGTACTTGCGTTCGGATTGAATATCGTAGTGTTCGTTGGGATTTTGATTTTCCATATTTGCCATGATTTATAATTCCTAAATTCTGATTTGAGATGAATTACTTTCAAGTTAAATAAAATATCTTTATCTGTTATCTGTCTTTAGTTAGAGATGAAGAAATAAATTGTTTGAATTTGATTTTCAAGGCTATTTGATGATAATAATTTAATAATAATTTTTTCTTATGCTTGTGTTAAATGATTATTTTTATAATGTTACCAAATATACAATACCAACTAACACTTTAGGAGGATTTTATTTAATAAAATATTGTTTACTTTAAAGATAGTTGAATTTGAAAGAGCATGCATACGGTCAGCCAAAAGCTACTTTTTCCTTAAATTATTGGCAACCATAGTAAAGAACCAGCCATGAATCATAAAAACAATTTATCTTTAGAACAAGAATTTAGCCTCAAAAAAATATCAAAGCAAGCTCAAGCTTTATCTCAGCAAGAAGCACAAGAATTAATCGTTGAACTTCAGCGACAAATAATGATTAAAGATAATTTATATAGGCAGATAATCAAACAAGAATGGGGTATATAGCAATTCTTGGATTTGCGTTGAGCTACCTAGACAGTTAAGCAATGAGTAATGAGTTGTTTTTGCTTTCCCTTATTGATTGCTTAACTGAGCAATTGTTTCTAGTAGTTGAGGAATATTAATTGGTTTGGATAAATGATGTTGAAAGCCTGTATCTAAAGAACGTTGACGATTGTCTTCCCCAGCATATGCTGTTAAGGCAATAGCAGGTATGTTTCTTCCTTGGGGTAATTTTCTAATGTGAGCCATTAAAGTGTACCCATTAACAACGGGCATTCCGATATCGCTAATAATGAGATCGGGACTCAATTTATTTAAAGTCAATAAAGCTTCGTGGGCTGATGAGACAGGGGTC
>CAKZYI010000811.1 GCA_937884735.1 uncultured Pleurocapsa sp. | reverse complement strand
GGTCAAGAAACTGACTTCCTGTTGTATCTGCACCAAGGGGTTTTAAGACTTTATCCACATAAAAACCCCCCGCACCATTTCCTGCATCAACCACTATTTTTAATCCCGTTAAAGGCTTCTCATAATTATCGGGATGATTGACTCCTTGACGAATAGTTTCGACTAATTTTGCAGCATAAACCGCAATAAAATCATCCCTATTCAAATCCCCTTTAGCATCGCTAGTAATAACTTTACCCGATTCTGCGATCGCCAAAATTTCTGTAATATCTGGTTTTCCCAAGCCACCTTGGGGCGTAAAAAATTTCAAGCCATTACGATTGAAGGGTAAATGGCTAGCAGTAAGCATGATTGCCCCATCACAGTTGAACCCATCTGTAACCGTACTCATAAACATAGCGGGAGTAGAAGCAATATCAAAATTATAGACTTGAGAACCTGCGATCGCAATTCCCTCTGTAACCGACTGACAAAGAGTTTCTCCCGACAAACGACTATCTCGTCCAATACCAATACTCAATTCTGTAGTAGGCTTACCCGCTTTGTTGGCTAGCCAGTTAACAAAAGCATTACCCAAAGTGTAGGCGACTTCTGGAGTCAAATTTACCGTTTCACCTTCCACACCATCCAAGGCTACACCGCGAATATCCGAGCCATTTTGGAGCTTCTTCCAATCGATATTATTCATTATAGATAGTTGATTGTTAATGCTTTGTTGTCAAATATTCTAGATGTATCTCAAACAGGATAGCTCAAGACATAATTATCTTTTTATTTATGGGCAATTCGTACTTTTATACTCTGTAACTTAACATTACCTAAAATCTTAAACTAAGCGGTATTCAGCCAAATACGTCTTGTTTTAACCAATTTTGAACACAATAGATTATCTTGGTACAAAGCTAGTAGCTTATTCAATTACATATTGTGTATATTAACTTTTAGCTACTTCAACATACGGTCAGGGTTGTAATCGCCAAGATAGTAATCATGAATCAGTGGATTAATCAAAAATTTATCGCAGCAGCAATTTCAGGCACAGCGATCGCCATAACTGCTACAGTGGGAATGAGTCATCAAAAAGCGATCGCTCTTCCTGCTGCAACCGTCAATCAAATTGTCAAAAAAAGTACAGTACGCATTGATGGTGTAGGAAATGGTTCTGGCGTTATTTTGGCTCAGGACGATTATGGATATGTTGTTTTGACCAATCAACATGTAATCGAAGATTTGGGAGACTATGAGGTGATTACAGCAGATGGTCAGTCCCATCCTGTTAGCGAGATTCAAGAATTAGATGGAGCAGATTTAGCTTTAGTTTATTTTGACACCGATAGAACTTATTCAATCATTCCTCAAGGCAACTCAGATACTCTAATTGAAGGACAAAAGCTCCATATTGCTGGCTATCCTGGTTCTCAGAACGTTGCTAGCAATCGTACCTATCGTTTCATGTCCGAAAGCTTGATTGGATTTCTGGCACCATCAGATATTAAAGATGGTTATGAACTAATCTACAGCGGAGAAGCCGTACCAGGGATGAGTGGGAGTCCGATTATCAATGAGGAAGGTCAATTAATTGGAGTCTACGGCTTGACTGATATCGACTTTACCACAGGCACATCATATCTTTATGGCATTCCTTTAAATACAGCCTTAAAAATCGCTACTAGATCGGGAATTGAGCTTGACATTCCTAAAGCTGCCAACAATAAGCCAAATAGCCCCGCGGATTTATTTGCGCCAACTCCTGGTAACTCTTTCACTGCTGACAATAATAATGTCGGGTTTGAGATTATTGGGAATGCAGAAATAAATAGTTTTGTGATTCCTGAAATTGTATATACGGGAGAATGTCCTGGTACAAAACTCGAAAGCCAAGAAGCAATGTTTTTCTCCAACACAACTTCGCCAGCACCAGATAGAAGAGTACTGATTACCAATGTCACCAGAGGTTTAAATCGAGATCCTCTACCCTATACAGATCGAGAATATGAAGAAGGACAAATATCTGAAAAAACAGAAGTGACTTTTGGTTCAAAGCACGACAACAGAAACTTTGTGGTGTTGCCTGGTAAAAACCAATTTAAATACGAAATTGTTCAAATTGAAGAAGACGATGATTTTGAAACAGTCTTAGAAGAAGGAATTTTTAGTGCTACTGCTAAAAAAGAACCCCGATATGTTCAACGCAACAAACAACCCGTTGAAGAAACCTATTGTCCCAATGATGACAAATATTGTGACAAAGAAAAAAAGAAAGTCAGAATAGTATACAAGTGTCCCAGAACAAATAGATTGTTTGGCTACAACTATAATCCTAGTAAAGAAAGCTAAAGATAAACTAATATAAGCTAATAAGCATAAAATCTTGTAATTTGTGGTGTGTGATTTTGGAGGCATGAGTTAATTTGACATAACTTTGTCATAACTTTGCCATTGTGACTAGATATATTGAAAAAAATCCTAGAAAGGTTACTTGAAAATCCGATGGACACTAACACCTCAAACACTTGGTGGGACAGTTATCGCCAAACTATACAAGTTACACAACGCTTTCGTGAACTTGTCAAGCTTGCGGGCAATAAAGAAGATATTGCTCGGAACATGATTAGCTTGGAAAAACAAAAATATCCAGGTAAGGACGAAATCTGGTATTTAGACAGGCTCATTGCTGAGTTGAGAGAAGACAGCATGATGGGCATGGCATACTAGCTCTCAAGGTTGATGGAAGTGATTGAAGTAAATGTACAATTTTTGTGTACAGTTTTTTGCTTGAGGTAATTTCAGTTATAACCATTTTCTGAAAATTCCATACCCAGCAAAATTAGGATAACTAATCACAATCAATTTATGACTCCTACAATAGAAGCCATTTCCGCAATGCCTAGCGGTGGAAAACCTACCTATTTACTGGTAATGCTCCACGGTTGGGGGGCAAACTATCAAGACTTTGTTCCCTTTGCTAAGGTACTCAATTTTCCTGGCTTTGGCTATTTTTTCCCTAATGCACCCTTTGAACACTTTCAAGTGCCTGGAGGAAAAGCTTGGTATGCTTTAGAAAATAAAGAGTTTATTGGTTTGGGCGAAAGCCGACAGCTTTTGCTAGATTGGTTGATGTCTTTAGAAGCTGCCACGGGTGTTCCTTTAAATCGAGCAGTGAT